>JAICYZ010000183.1 GCA_025933935.1 Chitinophagaceae bacterium | reverse complement strand
ATTTTCTCATCGAAAATCAACGTCAAAATTCTAATTTGTTACGCTAAACTTTACCTTGTTGAATCATAAAGATTCAGTGCTGTTACTTCCAAACTTTCAAAGATCTTTTGGCCTTTTTTTGACCACCCATTTTTGATTTGGGAGTGCAAAAGTAAGAGCCTTTTTTATTATGACCAAATTTATTTTTTAAATCTTCAAAATTTATTTTTTTTAAACCTTGAGCTTCTATTTTTTATCTGGCTTTTTTTCTAAGAACTGTGCTCTTTTTTTTCGAGCGGAGTGCAAAGATAGGGCGAGTTAACTTCTCCGCAAAAATATTTTGACTAAATTTTGTTAAGGATTTTGAAAGCCGCAACCATGCTGCCTTTCAGCGGAAAATTTTTTTTTTTAGAAAAACAGTTTACTACTTTTTTTATCAACGGTGTTTCTGTTTGAAGTAACTTTCCAGCACATGTGCAAGAATCGTATCGCCATCCATAAACTCTACATGCCTTCCTCATACTCTCGCCATACCTTAGCTATGCCTTTAAAGCGAAGGATGCATACACTATCCAAACATTATCTATACACTCTTTATGCACTATCCATTCCCGCAGACCTGGACAACTGGTGAAAGCACCTCTGAATTTATGCGCTTCGTCGATAAACATGGAAGCAGAAATACATCACAGGGAAACTACCTTCCCACTTCGTACTGATTCATCACAAGCAAAAGCGATCTGTAAACTGTTAATGGCATCCTGAACGTGATTTGTCAGGTCGATATCTTCCTGGATTACTTTCAAAAAATATCTTTGTTCGCGATTACACAATTCCTGGTGATCGGGTTCATCCTTTAAATCGATAACTTCATCAGGATTGAGAAAATGCCCGTTTTTATCTAACTCAGCAGAATGAAAAAGAAGGCTTTCTGTTTTAGAATGCGACTCAACAGAATCGGACTTACCGCCCTTACTGTTATCTTTTGGTACAATGGACACAGAGCCTTTCGGCCCAATTACATCTTTCACAAAAAAAGCCGTTTCACTGATCATTGGCCCCCATCCTGCTTCATACCAGCCGACAGAACCGTCTTCAAACCGGATTTGTAACTGCCCATAATTGTAATTACCGGCTGGAATTTCATCGGTTAGACGCGCACCAATGGCATTTACCTGAACCGGTTTTGCCTGAGTCATCTGGCACATTACATCAAGGTAATGAACGCCGCAATCTACAATCGGACTGAGGCTTTTCATCAGATTTAGATGCGTAGCCCAGGTACCGCCGTGACTTTGCTGATTCAAATTCATCCGCATTACCAAAGGCTTGCCCAACTGATGGCTTAAGTCGATGAACTTTTCCCATGAAGGATGATGCCGCAAAATATACCCGACCACCAATTTCTTGTTCATTCTTTTTGCCGTTTCTGCCACACGTTTTGCTCCTTCAACGGAATCTGCCAAAGGCTTTTCGATGAATACATGGCATCCGTGTTCCAATGCCTTAATCGCCATACTCTCGTGCGTATCCGGATAAGTGGAAATACAAACCGCATCCGGCCCGGTAGCGTTCAAAGCATCCTCTACTTCTTTAAATAACCTGTAGCCTCCGCCTAATTTTTCGTTTAGAATGTTTTTACTATTTCCCCTTGACACAATTCCACAAATTTCAAAACCCGGCAATGTATGATAAGCCAGGGCATGAGAAGTTCCCATATTGCCGCAGCCAATAATTAATACCCGGACATTATCCTGTTTATTTTTCATAATTGTCTTTTTAAGATAGCAATGATACTGTTTTTGATGGAGATTGCACCCAAACGTTGCCAACCTTGATCACTTCATTTCAGGTTAATAACCGTTTTCAAAAAGGTTGGCAACCTTTAACATGTAGCAACAAATTTAAATCCACTCAATTCATTTTATCTGCCTTACAAATTTCCCTTTTTCATCTCTTCTACCGCGTGATTGGCTGCACGCGCTGTTAAAGCCATAAAAGTGATCGATGGGTTTTGAGTGCCAGTAGAAGTCATACAGGCGCCATCAGTAACAAACACATTGGGACATGCATGCAGCTGATTCCATTTATTCAAAAGAGAAGTTTTGGGATCTTTACCCATTCTTACGCCGCCTACTTCATGGATATCCAAACCGGGAGCCTGCTTACTATCATTGGTTGTAATATTTTTACAGCCAGCCTTATCCAGCATCTCAGCACCCTGGCTTAAGAAATCTTTCAAAGACTTTTCGTCATTATCATCGTAATCCACAGAAATGGTTAATAAAGGCATTCCCCAATCATCTTTTTTGTCTTTACTTAAGGAGACGTAATTGGTTTCTTTTGGAATGGTTTCTCCCTGCATCATCATGGAAACACCCCAGTTTCCCGGCTCTGATTGCGCTTCCTTAAATGCTTCTCCCATTTGTGTTGCACCCGCATGCCCGGCGGAGCGATATGCGCTAAAAAATACCATGTATCCACGAAGAAAATCCGTTTCCTGTTTGTGTACATTTCTAAAGTTTGGCATCATAACTGCACAAGGCCGGCGCCCATAATAATAAGAATCCAGGAATCCGTCCATGTTTGCAGATAGCGTACCCCGATAATTCTGAAAGGCGACATATTTTCCTAGTAAACCATTATCATTGCCTAATCCGTTTGGAAAACGGGTTGAAATGGAATTTAATAAAATAAGATTGGTGTTCAATGCAGCGGCATTTACAAAAATGATCTTTGCATAATACTCAGTAACCTTTTTTGAGTGCGCGTCAATCACTCTTACTCCTGTGGCCCTGTTTTTCTTTTCATCATAAATAATTGAATGAACAACCGAGTCCGGCTGTACAGTAAAGTTACCTGTTTTTGCTGCCCATGGTAATGTGGAAGAATTGGAACTAAAATAGCCACCAAACGGACAGCCCCGCTGGCATAAATTCCTTGCCTGGCATTTGCCTCTTTCCTGTTGCAGGTGAATTTCTTTGGCTTCGGTGAGATGAGCACAACGTCCAATGATTACATTGCGATCCTTATAATTGTCCATGATTCTTTTTTGAACCGCTTTTTCTACCACATTCATTTCCCAGGGAGGAAGAAATTCTCCGTCGGGTAAGGTGTCCAAACCATCTTTATTGCCACTAATACCTACAAATTTTTCTACATGGCTGTACCATGGAGCAATATCATCATATCGGATTGGCCAGTCAACCGCAAAACCATCTCTCGCAGGACCTTCAAAATCATACTTACTCCACCTTTGCGTTTGCCGCGCCCAGATTAGTGATTTTCCACCCACCTGGTAGCCACGAATCCAGTCAAAAGGTTTTTCCTGTATGTAAGGATGCTCTTTGTCTTTTACAAAAAATTGCATCGCATCTTCCCTGAACGCATAACATTTGGAGACAATCGGGTTATCCTCCTTCATGTTTAAGGTCAGGTGATTCCGATGCGGAAAATCCCATGGGTCTTTGGCCATCGTGGGATAATCCACCAGGTGCTGCACATTTCTGCCGCGCTCCAGCACAAGGGTTTTTAATCCCTTTTCACACAATTCTTTTGCAGCCCAGCCGCCACTGATTCCGGAGCCAATTACTATTGCGTCAAAAGTATTTTGAGTTATGCCTTTTGAATTAATATCACCCATTTTGGATTTAGGATTTTGAGATTTGAGATTTGGAAACTTTTTTATCAGGTGGCCCAGGCTTTATCGCCCTTTGTGTAAGGAACATTTCCCTTATAAGACCCGGGAGTTTGGATGTAGCGCATGGCTTTTGTAGCGCCTGGTTCGGAAGTAAAATATCCTAATAAAGTGAGTTGTTTAAGCATTGAAAAATAACGATTGGAGACAGCATTCAAGCTGGTTTTATTCGCCTCCTGTTGTTTCCCGGTTTGAATAGCATCTCCCTCTGCACCGGGTGCTTTCGATTTGCTTTCAACCTTCGAATGTTTTTCCATTTCCAGTTCGGCGAGTACCTCCTGCCTTTGCGGAACTGTCAATTTCATAAAATCCTTTTCAAATTTTTTCTGACTCAAATTTTTAATCTCCCTCACTGCTGCAAAAAAAGTTTGCTGATCGGCAGCATTATAGCAATCTGTTACATATACCTTCATAAAGTCACCAATCTTCGCGGCCTTCGCTCCGGGAGAAGAAGCAGTTGCAGGAATAATGGTTTCCCCAATTTCATCCAACAGGCTTATATCTTCCGGAGCAAAATATTCTTCTTTTACATTGGATTTACAAGAGGAGAAAAAAACATCTGTGCTTACGATGGCACCTCCAAGGAGTATTGCCATCGTGGAGAGCGCGTCTCTTCGTTTCATGATTTTGGCTTGAATTTGTAGTATGCAATTTAGAGAAAATCAACAAGGAAAATTTGACAAACGAATACTTTACCTTTTCCATACGGTTCCGATACCTTTCCCATATCTTTCCTATACCTTTCCCATGCTCTCCTCATACACTCCCCATACTCTCCCCATACTCTCCCCATACGAAACTCATACATTCTTCATACGAAACTCATACACTCCTCATACACCCCGGGACGGTGATGAGGGTTTTTGATTTTTATAGGAGAGAGTGTAAAGTAGATTGTGTAAACAAATTTAGAGTTGGCACGGTAGAATAAAGTAGATTGTGTAAACGGTTTTAGAGTCGCATTTAAGGGCCTTGCGTTGAGTGAGCGTAGCGGAAGACTGTGTAAATCCCTCGTATTTTCTACCTGTTTTTTGGAACAAATAATCCGGAAGATCCTTCTCTTTTTCAAAAAAGGTTTTGTCTGTTGAACGTCTGTAATTATCCGAACTGATCAAGCAAACCATTTCTCACTAATGGAAAAGAAATGGGAATCACCGGGAGATTTTGCTATGGCGCAAAAATGGTAAACGAAAAAGTCCCCTTGTAAAAACCTGCGGTCATGGCCATCAAAGCATTTTTATAAGTAAGTGAAGCCTGCTCACAATTAAGACCTTTTAATTCTGTTATCAAATTTCCCACTTCTATATTTACCTGCTGATCATAATTATCGATAGCATTCGTGTAAGTAACACCCGGCATCAGGCTGAAAGCTTTTTCATAATAATAAAGAAATAATTGATTGCCTGTTGTAACATTCAAAGAGTCTGCGGATTTCAGGATAACGGTAACTACCCGGTTTTCCTGGTTGATATTAAAAAGGAGTTTGAAGTTATGAGCCGGTGCATGGTCGCCTTTTGTTATTTCTCCCATCTCCTTTGCTAAAAGCGATTCAGCCATATGGCTTTGAATTTGTACAGAAAGAAATACAAACCAATCATTTTGAATTTGTCATTCGTTTAGGAGAAAAAAATTTGAAGACTTTAAAAGATCTCGATCTTCTAACTGTTTCTTTACAAAAGAATTATTTAAAAATTTTAAAGAAATCGATTCGAAACAGCATGTGTAAAGAATTGTTTTATAACTTTTCAACATCTATAGTTCATGTTTCACGAACTCCTTTCATAATTCCGTTTCGTGGAGCCATTACCGCACCGCTATTATTAAATTGTTGAAATTATTAAAGTTCTGTTATCCTGAATTTCCCGAGATAATTGATGCCATAATAAATAATCCACAGGAAAGCCGAAGAGAATGCCTGCCCGACTGAGTCATTCAGGCGGGGATGTTGGACTTATTTGAAAAAAATCGCCAACGGATGAAAAGTAATTTTCGGTTTCAATTCTGGCAACACGAAAATCATCCAATTTTGCTTGCCAATAAAGAGATGTATAATCAAAAGATTGATTATCTGCATGAAAATCCCCGAAAGAGCAGGATTTGTAAAGCATCCAAATGATTGGAAACATAGCAGCGCAATTGATTATTACACACATAAAGGGAAAGGTTTACTGGAATTGGTAAGATTAGATGGAGGATTTATTACAATCATTTTTGAATGTAGATGTTTTTATTAAATGAAGATAAAGTAACGCTCATGCACAGTCTCGAGAATGCGCCACAGCGGCTAATCGGTTATTTTTTTTCTTCTCATGATTTACCTTGACAGAAGGTTTTAAAAAACAAAAGCCATCAATGAACTGATGGCCTTTGAAAAATTAAACAACAAACAATTATCAGGATAAACTGTATCCACCGGAAAAGCCTGCGAGCTCCAGGCTCCTTTTTTTCAGTTTTACAATGTCCAGCGATTCAATAACCGGGTCGGCTGTGAGTATGAGTGAGACGTTATTTTTTTTCCACCAGGTACTGTTTTTCAATTTATCAAAATGAATGATCCCCACTAAATAATTGATCTGTTCATTGGAATGCCATTCTTCGATACTTTCAAAATCATCTTTCCGGATATGATTCCAATCGGTAAATCCTACATAAGCTTTTACATAAAAATCGCTGCTGAGTTCATTCGGTTTGTGATGATACAATTTCTTGTATTCATATTTATAGTCGTACCGCAAGGCAGAAATATCGCTCAAGACAGCCGATGCTGTTGGTAAACTACCGGCTCCTTTTCCATAAAAAAACTGCTTATCTGCAAACGAGCTTTCTATTACTACTCCATTGTATTCATTTTTGATGAAGGCAAGCTGATCATCTTTTTTTACAAAATGCGGCAGTACATAAGCTGCCACTTTTCCATTCTTTAATTTTTTAGCAGATGCCACCAGTTTGATAACAGAGTCTTTTTTCTCTGCCTGCTGCGCATCTTCGGCGGTAACACTTTGTATGCCTGTAAAAACAATTTCATCTTTTTTTGGCAGAATTCCATATGCATGTGTCAACAAAAAAGTCCATTTATTCAGTGCATCGTACCCTTCCACATCCAATACAGGATTGCTTTCTGCAAAGCCCAGTTGCTGCGCCTGCAACAAGGCATTTTTAAAAGAAAGTTTTTCTTCAAACATCTTCGTCAGAATATAATTTGTCGACCCATTTACCACTGCGCTGATGGAATGCAACAAGTCGTTGTCATAATATTCTTCCAGGTTCCTGATCACGGGAATCGAAGCGCAACAAGCTGCTTCATAAAGAAATGAAGCGCCGGTTTCTTGTTCGAGTTCCAATAATTCAGGCAGATGCTCCGCAATCATCTTTTTACTGGCACTCACCACCGATTTGCCGTTTATGAAAGCAGTTTTGACGATTTCATAAGCGGCATCTGCATCATCAATCATTTCAACGATGACATTTATTTCCGGGTCATTCAGCAAAATAGCGCGATCGGTGGTAAATAATTCCGCCGGTGCATTTCTTTTTTTATTGCCGTTTTTGATACAAACTTTTTTGATAACTGCATTTAAGGATGGTGTTTGATTCAACACTTTGTAGAGTCCTTCACCAACTACACCAAAACCGAAAATTCCTAATACTAATTTCTTATGCGTTTCCATTTTTGTTTTTAGATTTATACGTATTTGTGTTTTTAGCTTCTAATGAACCCATTTATCAAAAAAGAAAAGAAATTACAGCGCTGGAGAGCAAAAAAAAACTCACCCGACAGAATCAGATGAGTTAATATATAAACCGAACACCGGTTTTATTTGTTTATTAAAACTTGAGTCTGTCTTATCTTTCCCCACAATTGTGAAGTTGGAATTAGCACCTTTTAATGTTTTTAAAACCAT
>JAICYZ010000163.1 GCA_025933935.1 Chitinophagaceae bacterium | reverse complement strand
CCTGGTGTACGCGAATTGAGCCGCGTAAATTGAAACCCGTTTTGCTCCAGCCATGAATTGATAGCAACACCACCACCGGCTAATTTTTCGCACCATACGGCAGCAGTATTATCACTGTGGGAAATCATCAAAGTGATGGCAACGTTTAAATCAATTTTGGTACTGTCTTTAAAATACTGCATCAGGCCAGATCCGCCACGGGCAGCGCTGTCGCGATAAAGCATCGATTGATGATAAGTAAAAGCGCCTTCATTTATTTTATTAAAAATACCGACAAGAATGGGCACTTTTATGATACTTGCAGTCGGGAAAATGGTATCCGCATTGATCGCCACTTCTTTCCCTGTTTTTAAATTACGGACATAAACACCTGCCGTTCCATGAAATGAATCCAGAAGAGCCTTTAATTGTTTCTCCAATTTTTTATCCGTTTTGTATTGTGAAAACCCAGATTGGGAAATAAAAGAAAGCAAGAAACTGAAAATAACAAGCGGTAAAATTTTCCTCATTAAAATAAATTTTTTGAAAAGTAATCAGCAATCTTACAAAAATACATTTTAGAAGCATCAACGTTACTTTTTTCAGTACATCTCCAATTTCCCGCTCCAGATTCCAGATGCGCAACCTTGAAATACAGCGTTAATCTCAAATAAAGTGATTAAGCTTTCAAGCCAGAAATATTAACTTTCCTCTTTTATTCCTGGCAAAAAAAAATCTATCATTTTGCCAAAGTATGTTATCGAAAGAGAAATTCCTGCTTCAGGAAAATTAACCGCCAAACGGCTTTCCGGTAAATTCTGTAATGGAAATTTCACCAATAACTGGTCTACTACTGCATAACAGGCAATTCAATTATTGCCCTGATCTTTTTAAATATTTGAATTTGAAGACTACATTAAAGATACTGCCATTCCCCTTTATACAGGGCTTTGAGTGGGCTTATCTACGGCTTTGAGTAGGGGCAAGAGCGAAGGATGAATGAAGCAACCGCACTTTCCGTTCGTTCAACACATCGTAAATCTGCTCTATTTATCGTCGATGATACATTGTTGATGATACATTAAAGCAGGTTGCTGATAGTATAAAATCGAATTCGTTTAATCGTTTTGCAGGTGAAGCAGCCGGACAAGCTATCTTTTTTTTCTTTTAAGAAGCTGCAAATTATTATTGACAGTCCTTCGATACAAGATTTTAAATTTGCCACAATCAACAAACAAGTTGCAATAAAAAAAATGATTTGCAAGTAAATGAAACAGGATAACTGATCAAATTATCAATACTTTAAAGGATGCTACTAATTTATTTATGCAACAGATCTCCACGATGCGATTATATTTTCGATTTGATTTTTAAAGAGGAATTTGGAATTGAATATCGTGTAACCACTGATATTACTGAATTTGAAGCATGTAAAGAAGAAAAAATAAACTATTCAGATTCAAAAATCCCTAATGATTTTTTTATAAAAAAAAGTTCTTTATTATTTGAAAATGAAATAAAGAAACAGGAAATAAAGGTGGTACAAAAAAAAGGGACAAAAGTTTTGTTTCCTAATGACAATGACGATTTAGGCTTTGATATTTTTTCCGGAATTTTTTTTATGGTTAGCAGATACGAAGAATATTTGCCGTTTACACCTGATCAATTTGGAAGGTTTAAAGCAGATGATTCTGTAGCATTTAAAAATGATTTTTTACATCTTCCTGTTGTAAATATCTGGATAAATATCTTTAAAGATGCTTTAGAAAAAATGTTTCCTTCCTTACAATTAAAATCTTCTGTTTTTAACGCGATTCCGACTTATGATATTGATGTAGCATATAAATATCGTGGAAGAAATTTTATAAGAACAACGGGTTCAGTGTTAAAAGATATTCTTTCATTTAAAATAAAAAATATTCAGGAGAGAATAAATGTTCTTCAAAACAAACAAAAAGATCCATGGGATACTTATGAAGATTTAATGAAAGTTATTTTAGAAAATAATTTCAATTGCATTATCTTTTTTCTGGTCGCTGATAAAAGCATTCACGACAGGAATCTAAATTATCAGAATGATGTAATGAAAAAGCTGGTTGAGAAAATTATATCCTTTAGCGCTACAGGCATTCATCCGTCTTTTTATTCCTCTTCTTTTCCTGAAAAAATATTAATTGAAAAGAAGAGATTGGAAAAATTATCCGGTAAAAAAATCACCAAAAGCAGGCAACATTATTTGAAATTTATTTTGCCTGATACGTACAACGCTCTTTTAGCAGCTGGCATTACAGAAGATTATTCAATGGGATTTTCACAAATGCAAGGATTCAGGTCGGGAACCTGCAAGCCATTTTATTTTTATGATTTAAAAAACGAAAAAACTACAGAATTAAAAATATTTCCTGTCACTTTTATGGAAAGTACTGTGATGAATAATTCTGTTAATGCTGACGAAGCTTATCAAAAAATCAGATCTCTTTTAGAAGAAGTAAAAAAAGTAAACGGCACATTTATAAGCCTCTGGCACAATCATACGATAAGCGAAACAGCGGAATATCAGGAATGGAAAAATGTGCATGACAAAATGATCCAAAAACTTGTGAATTCTTTAAGATAAATGCTCCATAAAATCAATCAATATTTGTTCTTCATTTTCCCAGTTTAATTCTTTACAAGCATGAACGGTATTCTGTTTCCACAATTGATACATCTCTTTGTCTTCTGAAATTTCTATTACCTTTTTTGCCATCTCGTCCGCATTCAAATTATTGATGAATGCACCGATATTGTATTTTGTAATGATTGATTTTATTTCTACTGCTTTTGTTGATAACACGGGTATTCCGGCATGGATGTAATCGAAAAATTTATTGGAAAGGGAAAATAAATGTTCATGGGAAACATCAATTTTTTCAAAAATTAATCCGAGGAAACCTTGCATGGTATATTGCATCATCTGCTCATAAGGCAATGGATCAATAAAACTGATTTTTGATTGCAGTTTTAAATCAATAACCATTTGTTTAAGTTTGTTTAATATGGTTCCTTTTCCGATAAAATATAAGTGGAAATCATCCGGCAAATGCTGCATCATTGATATCGCTTCCTCCGATCCACGATTCTCGTTCAAACCCATTCCCTGGATGATCAGATTTTTTGTATTTGCCGGCAAAACAGATACATTACCGGTATTGTTTCTTTTAAACTGATAGGGAACATTTCGAATTACGGTTACCGGCACGTTGTATTTATTTTCGTAAATTTTTTTTATTGAATGGTTTACGGTAATCACATTTTTTAATCGCGGAAATAATTTTCTCTCAAGCATTTCCCAAAAGTGTTTTGATGATTTTTTATACACGCTTTCAGTAAAATATTCATGGCTATCATAAATTAATTTTGATTTTTTAATACGCGAAATCAAAAAGTTTGGTAACAGGACATCCAGATCGTTCGCCCATAAAATATCTGCTTTTCTAAAAAGCAGATAAAAAAATAACTGCACATTAAAAACGAGATACATCATCGGGCCCTTTTGAAAAAGATTTTGAAGGCGAATGATTTTATAAGGTAAGTTTTTCAAAACAAAATTCCTGTTGCTTTTTCTTCCAATCAATAAAACTTCATACCCCATTTTATGCAGCGTATTGCATTCTTTTTGCACGCGCTGGTCGGTAACTAAATCGCTGATGACGGAAACGATAACTTTTTTTGGCAAAAATTGAGTAATTTTTATTTGCAAATATTAAACAAATAAACTGAGTTTTGTCGTTAACGAAAAGATTGGTTTTCAAAAAAATATCAGCTTTAAAAAAGCAGTAAGCAAACAAATAACGACGATTCTGATTTTTATGAATAACACAATAATTCAATAATTAAATTATTAACTCAATACATCTTCATATCGTTTGCCTTGATGTGCCTTATCCACCGGATTATGGCGGCGTTTTTGATTTGTTTTATAAAATCAAAACGTTGCATCAGCTGGGTGTAAAAATTCATCTGCATTGTTTTGAATACGGACGAGGTGAACAACCGCAATTGAATAAATATTGCAAAGAAGTTCATTATTATCAAAGAGAGAAACTCGTTCAGGGAATTCCTTTGCGTCTTCCATATATCGTTAGTTCACGAATAAATCCGGCGTTGATAAAAAACCTTTTAAAAGACAATTACCCTGTTTTGTTAGAAGGAATTCATTGTACTTATTATTTGTATCACGGGGAATTAAACGAGCGCAAAGTATTCGTACGACTGCATAATGTAGAATATGAATATTATAAACAACTCGCCAGATCGACAAATAATTTTTATAAAAAAATCTATTACACATTAGAAAGCAGGTTATTAAAAAAATATGAAGCCAGCATTACAAGGAAAGGAAAATTCATTGCTGTAAATGAAAAAGATAAAGAGACTTACCAAACACAATTCGATGCAAAGGTTGTAGTATTTCTTCCGGTTTTTTTGCCATTTAATAAAGTTGAATCACAAATCGGAAAAGGAAATTATTGTTTGTATCACGGGAATTTATCTGTATCGGAAAATGAGAAAGCAGCACATTGGCTTTTGGAAAATATCGTTAAACATTTAACTAATTGTAATTTCATCTTTGCAGGAAAAAATCCTTCGGAAGCATTAAAAAAAGAATGTTTAAAAAATAAAAACGTTCAATTAATTGAAAATCCAACTCAAAATGAAATGGAAGAATTGATAAAGGATGCGCACATTCATTTGCTGCCATCATTTAATTCTACAGGCATAAAAATTAAACTGTTGAATGCATTATTTAACGGAAGATTCGTAATTACAAACAAAGTTTCCTTGGAAGGAACAGGCCTTGAAGCCCTTTGCTGTATTGAGGAAACGCCAAGCGGTTATATAAATCGGATCAACGAATTATTTGCGATCAGCTTTAATAAAAATGAAATCAATAAAAGAAAATTGATCCTTGAAAATTTATACGATAACGAAAAAAATGGTAAGCGATTGATGGAAACAATCAATCGCGAATTGTGAATTATTCACTGCTCATTATTCACAATTCACTATACAATCGACGCATTATCATACACTTTTCCTCTTTCGGTTTTTATCGTTCTTGCAGGAAATTTATTAATAACCGGGTAATCGTGTGTCGCCATGATAATAGCTGTTCCATAATCACGGCAGATACTAAAGAGCAATCTCATTACTTCGTCAGAAGTTTCAGGATCGAGATTTCCGGTTGGCTCATCTGCCAGAATTAATTTAGGAGAATTCAATAGCGCTCTGGCGATATCAATTCTTTGTTGTTCGCCGCCACTCAATTCAAAAGGCATTTTAAAACCCTTTGTTTTTAGACCCACCTTATCCAGCACGTCAGCGATCTTTTCATCCATTAATTTTTCATCTTTCCAACCGGTGGCCTTCAATACAAACTTCAGGTTATTATTTACATTTCTATCCGTAAGCAATTGAAAATCCTGGAATACAACGCCGAGTTCACGGCGCAGATAAGGAATTTTTTTCCAGTCAAGATTTCCTAAATCAAAGCCAACAACCGTTGCTTCGCCTTCTTTAAAATCCAAATCACCATATAAAGTCTTCAGAAGGCTTGATTTTCCTGTACCGGTTTTACCAACAAGATAAACAAACTCACCACGGTTTACATTAATATTTACATCTGATAAAATGAGAGAATCACCCTGGTAAATATTCACATTCTTTAATTCTACTATTACTTCCGGCATAAATTACTTTATTATTTTTTTCGATAACGGCGTAAAGTTAAATGTATAATTATTTCTTACAAGCAGCAAATATTATTCATCTGTTAAAATGCCCCTTGAACTTCACAGTGCATTATTGCCCCTTGTAAATCAACCGTTATTATAGAATTGTAACTTGCAGTAAACCAATAAATAAGCACACTTTTTAATTTTTTTTTAAAAAAAAAACTAAAAAATAAGTTTGTAAACTAATTAATTAGTTATACATTTGAATTACAATTTTAAAATAATACAAAATGAAAACATTAACCAAGGCAGAAGAAGGAATCATGCAGGTATTATGGAAAATCGACAAGGGATTTCTCGGTGAAATCATTCATGAGATGCCGAATCCGAAACCACATCAAAATACGGTGGCAACCATTCTGAAAATTCTTGTGGAAAAACAATTCGTCGGGATTGAAACATTTGGGAGGATGAACCGGTATTATCCCCTGGTAAAAAAAGAAACCTATTCAAAAGGCCGCGTAAAATCTCTGGTAAAAAAATATTATGAAGGTTCATTCAGCAATATTGTTTCTTCCATGGTAAAAGAAAACAACCTGAGTATTGAAGAACTGGAAATGCTTGTAAAAGAATTGAAAAAGGGGAAATAAGTTAAACCGTTCCGTACTATAATACGGACCTAAAAACATTCATCATGATCACTCTTGCATGGTATTTATTGAAAGTAATTATTTGTTCCGGCATTTTATGCGGCTATTACTTTTTAGCGCTGAGAAATAAAGTATTTCATCGTTGGAACCGGTTTTATTTATTGGCAGCCGTTGTTATTTCTTTGATGGCGCCAATCATTAAAATTGACATTTTTCAAAAAAACGAAGATAAAGGAACTGTTGTGCAGATGCTGCAAACGATCAGTTATGGGGATGAAGCAGTGATAGAGTACAGCAGAAACAGTGGCTTTCAGTTAAATACAGAAAATGTTGCTGAAAGCGCTTACCTGTTGATTTCTATGATTTTCTTAACCATATTTTTTGTTTCGTTATTTAAAATAAAAAAGCTCAGGAAAAAGTATCCTGAAACAAAAATTGATGACATTAGTTTTATCAATACCAATGCCAAAGGAACGCCTTTTTCATTTTTCAAATCTATCTTTTGGAACGATGCAATTGACCTTCATTCCAAACCGGGACAACAAATTTTCAATCATGAAATCGCTCATGTAAAAGAGAAACATTCGTACGATAAAATTTTCCTGAATCTCGTTTTGATATTTTTTTGGATCAATCCATTCTTTTGGCTGATTCGCAAAGAATTGTATATGATTCATGAATTCATAGCAGATAAGGAAGCATTGGAAGACAGTGATATCAATGCTTTTGCAGAAATGATTTTACAAACTGTCTATCCCGGACAAAATTTTTCTATCACCAATAATTTTTTCTATTCACCAATAAAAAGGAGGATTCTCATGCTCACAAAAAACAAAAATCCAAAAGTTAGTTATGTAAGCAGATTGCTCGTTTTACCGCTTGCTGCAATTGTATTTTTTGCTTTTACATTAAAAGTACATTCTACCGATCAAATCGATTCTTACCATGGGAAAACAATTACAGTTGTGATTGATGCGGGTCATGGCGGCAATGATAATGGCGCTACAGTTAATGGATTGAATGAAAAGGATATTACCCTTTCCCTTGCAAAAAAAATTGCTGCATTAAATTCAAATAACCGGATAAAGATTTTGTTATCAAGGGACAATGACCAAACCATTTCTGTAAAAGATCGTGTTCTTTTTGCAAAAGAGAAAAAGGCTGATTTGTTCATTTCACTTCATGTAAATGCATCAGCAAACAAACAATTAAATGGTTTTTCGGTTTTGATAGATAAAGAAAACAGTTCAACAAATCTGTTGCTCGCATCCGCATTGATAGATGAATTAAAAAATTCCTATCAAACAGATGAAAAGATTGCTGTAAGGAATAATGGTGTTTGGATTCTTGACGAAAATGTTTGTCCCGCAGCCCTCATCGAATGTGGCTTTTTAAGTAATCCAAATGATGAGGCATTTATTACCAATAAGGATAATCAGCAAAAAGTTGCGATAAATATTTTAAATGGCATTGAGAATTATGCAATTCAAAATTCTTTGACAAAGGTTACTGCAGATACCATTCCTCTGATGTACTATCAAAATAAAAAAGTGACCGGGCTGGCAGTACAAACAAAATCAAATAATATAAAGGTTACTTATGCAGACGGTACTTCAGAAACTATTTCGAAAGAAGAAGCTGATAAGCGTGGTTTTATTTTGCCACCTCCACCTCCTCCCGGATTACCAAACCATTATTTTGATTCAAAAGCACTTTTTGTAATTAATGGAAAAATCACTACCAGCAAGGAAGCAAAAAGTTTAGATCCGAATCAAATAAAAAGCATTAACATAATTAAAGATGGAGAGGCAACTTCGAAATATGGAGAAAAAGGCAAAAACGGAGTAATAGAAATAACCACAAAAAATAAGGATGAAGTTTTTAGAATTTTTGCCGACACTATTCGTGTTTCACCTGATAAAGTTTCCGGAAACATTTCAGCTACCGGAAAGAAGGCTATTTTTATAGAAAACAAAATCCCTTTAGGCACATTGATCATTGTGGACGGAAAGGAGATCAACGATGAGGAAATGAAAAATATTGCACCAAATACCATTCAATCAATTACGATTCTAAAAGGAGAAAGCGGGCAATTAAAATATGGAGTAAAAGGAAAAGATGGAGTAATGGAAATTATCACAAAACCTTATGATGTGCATCCCTTTATTGGAAAACAGTTTGATACACTTCCTGATAAAGTTTTTACACAAGTAGAACACGCAGCATCATTTCCAGGTGGCCAGCAGGCATGGCTAAAATATATTACCCGTCAAATCCAAGCCTCAATTGATACATTTACAAATGCAGATTACGGAACTTGTGTTGTAAGATTTATTGTAAATACAGATGGCACTCTAGGTGAGATTCAAGCGACAACAATGAAAGGAACCAAACTGGCGCAAATTAGTGTAAAAGCTATTAAAGAAGGGCCGAAATGGATTCCTGCATCGCAAAATGGACACACAGTTGCGAGCTACAGATTACAACCGGTAACATTGACGAAT
>JAICYZ010000095.1 GCA_025933935.1 Chitinophagaceae bacterium | reverse complement strand
GTAAAACAGGCTTTGTTGCAGGAATTATTTGGCACAGGTGAAAATGCGATCAGCATCAGCTATTTACGAATGAGTATCGGCGCTTCTGATTTAAATGAATCACCATTTACTTATGATGATATGCCCTCCGGACAATCAGATATGAATCTGAATAATTTCAGCCTCGCTCCTGATATGGCCAACGTAATTCCTTTGTTGAAAGAAATCCTTGCTATTAATCCCAATATCAAAATTTTAGGTTCGCCCTGGTCAGCTCCCGTCTGGATGAAAGATAATAATAGTTTTGTGGGTGGAAGTTTACAGCCACAATATTATGAACCTTATGCCCAATATTTTGTAAAATACATTCAGCAAATGAAGGCGCAGGGAATTACCATTGATGCCATCACTCCGCAAAACGAACCGCTAAATCCGGCGAATAATCCGAGTATGTATATGACTGCTGCCCAACAGGCAGATTTCATCAAAAATCATCTGGGGCCAGCGTTCAAAAATGCCAATATTAATACCAAAATTATCATTTACGATCATAATTGCGATAAACCTGATTATCCCATTTCCATTTTAAATGATGCAGACGCAAGGCCGTTTATCAATGGTTCTGCTTTTCATTTATACGGGGGAGATATCAGCGCCCTTTCAACAGTGCACGCTGCTTATCCTGATAAAGATGTATACTTTACAGAACAATGGACAGCAGCCAATGGAAGTTTTGCCGGCGATTTGAAATGGCATCTGAAGAATGTCATTATTGGTTCTATGCTAAACTGGAGCAAAAATGCACTTGAATGGAACCTAGCGAGTAATGGCTATTATGGCCCTCATACAACTGGCGGATGCGATGCTTGTAAAGGGGCAATAACTGTTGTAAGCAGCAGCTCATTTAACCGGAATGTTAGTTATTATATTATTGCTCACGTTTCCAAATTTGTGCCGGCGGGTTCTATACGAATTTCCAGTTCTGTTACCGGTAATTTAAGCAATGCGGCATTTAAAACGCCTGCAGGAAAAAAAGTATTGGTTGTGGAAAATGATGGTGATACAAAAAGTACTTTTAATATTAAATTTAATGGCAAGTGGATAACTACTTCATTGAATGGAGGAAGTGTTGGAACATTTGTCTGGTAATCTTTTTCTTCAACTAACAAGGGAATATTCCTGTTCAATCATATATATCCAGCTCAATTAAAGCAGCTGTAATCTATATATTTGATCTTCTAAAAATCTTAATCGCATTGTTAATGAAAATTTACATTCTTATTTCCTTCTTTCTTTTGGCATCTTCAGCAACGGAAACAAAATCACAAGTGCTTTCAACAGAAACTTTTTCCCTTACAAGCTATATTTTTGAAAATAATTTAAAATCCAATTTACTTACTTCTATTATTCCTTTATCCGGAAAAAAATACACTTATTTACTCGAAGGTCGCAATGCTGGATCGTTGCAGATAAAAGGAAATAATATTTTTGTAAAAGACAAATTTCAAAAGAAAATTTCTCAGCAAAAACAAATTGAGTTTTCTGTTTTAATAAAAGAAAACAATAAGCTAATTTCAAAGAAATCATTTACGCTTTTGCAAAACAACTTCAATGAAAACAAAGTAATCGCTCACCGGGGTGCGTGGAAAAATACACCTGCCCCACAAAATTCTGTGGCGTCACTGAAAGCAGCGATAGCATTGGGCTGTGCTGGTTCAGAAACAGATGTGCATATGACCGAAGACAGTGCGCTTATTATCAATCACGATCCGGTATGGGCCGGTTTACCCGTACAAAAAAGCCCTTTATCAGATTTGCAAAAAACAAAATTATCGAATGGCGAAACTTTACCGTTACTCGAAGATTTCTTAAAAACAATTCAGCAGCAACATTCCACCAAATTAATTTTAGAAATAAAACCTTCTGAAAAAGGAAGGGAATGGGCAAATGCAACCGTAAAAAAAGTATTGGAAAAAGTTCATGAAATGCACGCGCAGGCATGGATGGTTTATATCAGTTTTGATTATGAAATTCTGAAAGAGATTCTAAAAAGAGAGCCTTCAGCAATCGTTCAATATCTGAATGGCGATAAAACTCCTGAACAATTAAAACAGGATGTAATAAAAGGTGCAGATTATCATTATTCCGTTTTTCAAAAACACGCAGATTGGATAAAATCTGCAAAAGAAAATAATATCGCCTTAAATGCGTGGACAGTAAACGAAGAAAAAGATATGAATTGGTTTTTGCAGAATGACTTTGATTTTATTACGACCAATGAACCGGAATTATTGTTTGAGAAGATTGGGAAATAAGCGCTGATGAACCGTTTGATGGACTTATTGTCAAGAACTTTTTGGATAAACAAAACAATAAAACGTGAGGATTTATATTTTTTGAGTTCCCATTATATTTGACAAAAAGACCGATTATTATAAACTGGTAAGACATTTGCAAATTCAATAAAAAAATTTTAGAATGTACAGTTTAAAAATAATCATTGCAAGTACCCGCCCCGGAAGAAAAGGAATCTCTGTTGCGAATTGGTTTATTGAAATTGCTAAAAAAGATTCGAATTTTACGGTCGAGGTTTTAGACCTTGAAAAAATAAATCTGCCTTTTCTCGATGAACCAAAACATCCAAAGTTGCAACAATATACCAAAGAGCATACAAAAGAATGGAGTAAAACCATTGACGCTGCAGATGCATTTGTTTTTGTGATTCCCGAATACAATTACAGTATGCCGCCCACCCTTTCTAATGCGATCGATTTTCTTTATAAAGAATGGAATTATAAACCGGTTGGAATTGTAAGCTATGGTGGAATTTCTGGCGGTTTACGTGCTGCGCAAATGTCTAAACTTCAAATTACCACGGTAAAAATGATGCCTATGAGCGAAGGAGTAGCAATTCCTTTCTTTGAACAACACATTGATGAAAATGGCAAATTTATTGGTTACGAAGCGGCAGACAAATCCGCGGAAGTGCTCTTGAAGGAATTATTAAAATGGACAGAAGCACTGAAACCGATGCGAAATAATAAGTAAAATAAAACATGATGAAGAAAACAATTGCTATCAAATTATTTGAGCAAAAACAAATTCGTTGAAGAAAAAACAGCAAAACAAATAACAACAAATCTTTCTGCTAAAAAGTTATTGCTAAAGAATAAAAGACCAATGAAACTTTTTATAAAAAATATGGTTTGTCCACGCTGCATTATGAGTGTTGAAAATATTTTAAAGGAAAATAAACTTGAACCAAAATATGTGAGGCTCGGAGAAATCGAATTGATCAAAGAACTGTCTGAAAAGCAACTTCAGCATTTTTCCGTAGAGTTACAAAAAGTAGGATTTGAATTATTGGATGATGCAAAAACACAATTGATCGAAAAAATAAAAACGTTATTGATTCAAAAAGTCCAGGAAAAAAATATCAAAGAGCATTTCAGCATTCAAAAATTTTTAACCCAAAATATCTTCAAAGATTATTCTTCCATCAGCAAATTATTTTCTGAAGTAGAAGGTATCACCATCGAACAGTTTTTTATTTTACAAAAAATAGAAAAGATAAAAGAAAGGTTGATCTATAATGAACAATCTTTGAGCGAAATAGCATTCGACCTTGGCTACAGCAGTACACAACACTTGTCGGCCCAGTTTAAAAAATTAACCGGTATGACTCCCACCAAATTCAAATCTTTGGGAACAACCCATCGGAAACCCATTGACAAAATCGGCAATTAAATATACATCTCTTCCTTAATCCTGTAACAGCAATAAAAAGAATCTTCTGAAATTTGTATTTGAAAAAATTTAAAGAAGATGAAAGAAAACAGCACAATGGATTTACCCTTGTCGGGCGTAGAAAGCGAACATTGCGCTTTGATTGTTGATAAAGGTTTAGCAAAGGTAAAAGGAATCAAATCGCACAAAGTAGAATTGAACAATAAAAGAGCCGTTATCGCAACAGATGGCAATTCTGAAGTATTATCAAATACCGTAAAAACGATACGTGACCTGGGTTATGATGTAGATACGGTAAAAAAAACTTTTCCTGTTTTGAACATGAGTTGCGCTTCGTGTGCAGTCAGTTCTCAAAGCACTTTGGAAAATATTCCTGGAGTGATAAATGTGGCAGTAAATTATGCAAATGCCAAAGCCAATATTGAATACATTCCTACGATTACATCTCCTCAAAAATTTAAATCCGCTTTGCAAAATGTTGGCTATGATTTAATGATTGATGAAAGCCAAGAAGCGAAAGATGCAATGGAAGAATTACATGCAAAGAAATTTCGTTCCTTAAAAATAAAAACCTTCAGCTCTATCATTTTATCCATTCCGCTGGTGATTATGGGAATGTTTTTTATGAATATGCCTTTTGCAAATTATATCATGTGGATATTGGCGACTCCGGTTGTTTTTGTTTTCGGAAAACAGTTTTTTATCAACGCCTTGAAACAATTAAAACACCGTTCTGCCAATATGGATACGTTGGTAGCCATGAGCACAGGAATTGCTTATTTGTTCAGTGTTTTCAATATTTTGTACCCTCAATTCTGGTTAAACAGGGGCATTGTGCCGCATGTTTATTTTGAGGCTGCCGGAGTGGTGATTGCTTTTATTTTGTTGGGAAAAATGCTCGAAGAAAAAGCGAAAGGAAATACATCATCAGCGATAAAAAAACTAATCGGCCTGCAACCAAAAACAGTAACGGTCGTGCATGAAGGCGGCCACCAGATGGAAATGAATATTTCAAATGTCAAAGTTGGAGACACGATTTTAGTAAAGCCGGGAGAAAAAATTGCGGTAGATGGAAAAGTTATTTTTGGAAATTCTTTTGTGGATGAAAGCATGATCAGCGGCGAGCCAATACCTGTCGAAAAATTAAATGGCGATAAAGTATTTGCCGGGACCATAAATCAAAAAGGAAGCTTTCGATTTAAAGCGGAGAAAGTAGGCGGAGAAACAGTACTGGCGCAGATCATAAAAATGGTGCAGGAAGCACAGGGAAGCAAAGCACCGGTGCAAAAGCTGGTAGATAGAATTGCAGGCATATTTGTGCCGGTGGTAATTGGAATTGCAGTTGTGAGCATGATAGTCTGGATAGTTTTTGGCGGCGATAATGGTTTAACACACGGATTGCTCGCATTGGTAACAGTGCTTGTAATTGCCTGTCCTTGTGCATTAGGGCTTGCAACGCCTACAGCAATCATGGCAGGAATTGGCAAAGGAGCTGAAAATGGAATTCTGATAAAAGATGCAGAAAGTCTGGAACTGGCAAAAAAAGTAAATGCGATCATACTAGATAAAACAGGAACAATTACAGAAGGAAAACCAGCTGTTACAAACATTCTTTGGCTTAACGATGAAGAACAATATTTACGCGAATTAATTTCATTGGAAAAACAATCTGAACACCCGTTAGCGGAAGCAGTTGTAAAATATTTTGAAGAGAAAAATTATTTACCGGTTCACGATTTCGAAAGCATCACCGGTTTTGGAGCCAAAGCAAATATCAATGGTAAAGTATTTTTTGCAGGGAATAAATCTCTTTTAAATAATAGCCTGATTACTATTGACAGCTCATTAAAATCTGCCGCTGATAAATGGCTTCAGGAAGCAAAAACTGTTATTTATTTTTCTGATGATAAACATGTGATTGCTGCAATTGCGATTGCAGATAAAATAAAAGAAAATTCAGAAGAAGCAATCAGGCAATTTCAAAAAGAAGGAATAGAAGTGTATATGCTTACGGGAGATAATGAAAAAACTGCAGAAGCTATTTCACAAAAAGCAGGCATTAAACATTTCAAAGCGGAAGTATTGCCCGAACACAAAGAGGATTTTGTAAAAGAACTTCAAGAGCAAGGAAAAACGGTTGCGATGGTGGGGGATGGCATCAATGACAGTGGAGCCTTGGCCCACGCGGATGTAAGCATTGCCATGGGGAAAGGAAGTGATATTGCCATGGATGTTGCCAAAATGACGATCATTTCTTCCGACCTTTTGAAAATTCCGAAAGCGATAAAACTATCGAAATATACCGTTGCCACAATCCGCCAAAATTTATTTTGGGCGTTTATTTATAATTTAATAGGAATACCGATTGCGGCTGGAATCCTATATCCAATTAATGGATTTTTATTAAACCCAATGATAGCAGGAGCTGCGATGGCGTTGAGTTCTGTGAGTGTGGTGAGCAATAGTTTGCGATTGAAAGGAAAGAAAATCTGAATTATAAAACGTTTACAGCAAGCAAAGAAACAAGCAGGATTTTTGTTTTGTAAAAACGTTTTTATAAACAGCTTCCTCAAATCTTAGAATGAGCTTTGGTAAATGAAGAAATAATACTGTTTGTAATTTCAATATTAGAAAGAGCAAAAAAAAATCCGGAGTTGTTCTTCGGATTTTTTTTCAATTGATTTATTCAATTTTTTGTACCACCTTTTTCTTGGCATATCGATTTTCTTCCAATAACAAAAATAAAAATTTTTATTAAACATTTGTTTAGTTTTAAACAAGTGTTTAACTTTGCGCCCCTCATTTAAAAGATGACTAAGAAACAAACCATTATAGAATCGGCACTCAAACTCTTTAGCACAAAAGGGTTTGAAGGAACATCAGTAAGAGAGATTGCAGCTGATGCGGCTGTGAATGTGGCGATGATTAATTATTATTTTGGTTCTAAAGATAAATTGTTTGAAAGTGTAGTGGAATATCGTGCTTCTGTATTGCAGGGAATTTTTGCAGAACTGATTACCAACAAAGAACTGACTGCCATTGAAAAGATAGATATTGTGATTGATCAAACGATCGAAAGAAAATTTTCAAACTCTGAATTTCACCACTTACTGCACCGTGAATTGTCGCTTGAACATCGTCCTCAACTTAGAAATGCGATCAGCGACATTCTTTTGAAAAATATGAATGCAGTTAAAAAAATAATCCAAAATGGCATAAAAGATGGGGTATTTAAGCCTGTAGATATTGAATTAACACTCACCACCATGCTGGGGACGATACATTATTTACTCACTTCAGATACAATGTGTAGAAAAATATTAGGTAAAAAAGAAGGCTTTAGTGCTTTTCAAAACAAACAATTAAAAAAGAGATTAAGCGAACACACCAAGCAGTTGATGCGTTCCCATTTACTGAAAAAATAAAATTAAAATTAAAAAGATGAGCATGTGTTGCATAAAAAATGATACAAAAAACTTCTCAATTTTGTCCTTAGGATTTGTTTTTTTGGTATTGAATTTATTTCCCTTTTTTGCTAAATCACAGGATGTAAAATCGCTTTCATTACAGGAAACAATCGATCTCAGTTTAAAGAATAGCCATGCTCTAAAAGCTTCATTGGCAAGGAGTGCAGAGGCCGCAGCTGCCTTAAAACAGGCGCAGGATAACCGCCTGCCAAATGCAAGTGTTTCAGGTTCTTATCTATATATGGCAAATCCAAATCTGGCTATTAAAACAAAAGCGTTGGGCGGCGGAGGAAGCGATACGACTGGAAATCAGAAACAAATTCCACACATCAACCAGGCAATGTACGGCATCTTCAATGTATCACTTCCGATTTATGCAGGTGGTAAAATCCGCTATGGAATCGAATCTGCAAAATATTTGCAACAGGCAGCGTCACTTGACGCGGAAAATGATAAAGAAGCAGTGATCCTTAACACAATCAATGCTTATATCAATTTGTACAAAGCGTCAGTAACCGTCGATGTGGTGCAGGAAAATTTATTGCAGTCGAAACATCGTGATTCTGTCTTCTCACGACTGGAAGAAACCGGATTGCTTGCACGAAACGATCTGTTGAAAGCAGAATTACAAACATCAAATATTGAATTATCACTTTTAGATGCTCAAAGCAATTTTAAAACAGCGAACATCAATATGAACCTTATGATTGGCTATCCCGAGACCACTGTATTGAAAACCGACACGACTGCATTTGATAAAAACTTATCAATAAAAACAATCGATGACTATGAACAACTGGCTTTGCAAAACCGCAAAGACATCATGGCTCTTGGTTTCAGAAGAAAAGCAGCAACAACAGCGATATCGCTTGCTAAAGCAGATCAATTACCCGAGATCGCTTTAACTGGTGGTTATATTGCTGCCGATATTCCACATTTGATAACCATTACAAACGCCGCAAACATTGGTGTCGGGCTTAAATATAACCTTTCTTCTCTTTGGAAAACAAAAGCAAAAATTGCGCAAGCAAAATCCAGAGAAGAAGAAATTATGGAAAATGAGGCACAGCTTTCAGATGCCGTGCGGCTTTCCATAAACCGTGATTTTGAAAATCTTTTATTAAGCCAGAAGAAAATAGATGTTTATAAAAAAGCAGTGATCCAGGCTGAAGAAAATAACCGCATTACACAAAATAAATATAATAACGCACTGGTAAATACCACCGATCTATTGGATGCAAACCTTTTATTACTTCAATCAAAAATAAACCTGGCTGTTGCTAAAGCCGATGTTTTGTTAGCGTATAGCAAGTTGTTGGAAACAGCCGGAATATTATCAACAAATCAATAAATTAAAAAGCCGAAAATACATTTTATGCAATCAGAACAAGAAGAATTTCCTTCAAAAAAAGAAACAGAGATTACAGAAAAAAGCCAGCCGGAACCAAAGAAGCGTAGCAAAGTATTTTTAATAATACTGATCATAATGATATTGGGCGGCGCATGGTTTGGCATCACGAAATATAACCATGGAAAGCATCATGAAGAAACAGATGATGCACAAATAGAAGCTGATATTATTCCGGTAATTCCACGTGTTTCCGGATATGTGCAGGAAGTGCGGGTAAAAGATAATCAGCAGGTTCACAAAGGTGATACACTTCTTATTATTGATGACCGCGATTACAAAATTGCTTTGATGCAGGCAGAGGCTGCATTAGCAACGGCAAAAAGCAATGTAGCTGCAAGCCGTGCCAATACTGCCGCTGCGCGTTCCGGCATCGCTACTTCAAAACAGGGAGTTTCGACCATTGATGCACAAATTGCAGCAGCACAGGTAAATGTAACGAGAACGACCCAGGATTTTAACCGTTACCAGAATCTGATACAGGATCATTCAATTACCCAACAGCAATTTGAACAGGCACAGGCAGCAAAGGAACTGGCAGAAAAACAATTGAATATTCTTCAGCAACAAAAAAAACAAGCCAGCACACAAACCGGCGTGGTTGCTTCTCAATCTAATGCAACTGCACAATCCATTGATGTAGCTGAATCAATTGTAAAACAACGGGAAGTAGAAGTGGAAGAAGCAAAGTTGAAACTTTCATACACCGTACTTACTGCTCCTGAAAGTGGAAAGGTTTCAAGGGTAAATGTTCAGGAAGGGCAATTGTTGCAAGCGGGTCAATCCACATTTAATATTGTTCACAGCAATGATCTGTGGGTAGTAGCGAATTTCAAAGAAACCCAATACCGGAAAATGGCTATAGGCCAGAAAGTAATTGTACATGCCGATGCGTTTCCAAATCACGATTTTGATGCAGTCCTTTCCTCATTTTCTCCGGCAACCGGTGCTAAATTTTCTCTGTTGCCTCCCGATAATGCGAGTGGAAATTTCGTAAAAGTAGTGCAACGCCTTCCTGTAAAAATTGAATTTACAGACAAGTCCGATACGTTGTTAAATCGACTGAGGCCGGGCATGAATGTGGATGTGGATGTACATCTTAATTAATTTTTTACAAGGGATAGCCTGAAAATATGATTCAACAAAACTCTTTAGTCGAATATGGCGCAAGACGTGTAATTGTTACGATCACTGCCATATTATGTGCCTTACTTGAAATTGTAGATACGACGATTGTAAATGTGGCTCTTACCGATATGAAAGGTAATCTCGGTACGACGCTCACGGAGATCGGGTGGGTGGTAACAGCGTATGCGGTAGGAAATGTAATCGTGGTACCGATGACCAGTTGGCTTTCACAGCAATTTGGGCGACGTAATTATTTCGCTGCCTCTATCATGATATTTACCGTCTTCTCATTCTTATGTGGAAATGCAACCGGCATTTGGGAACTGGTGATCTTTCGTTTTTGCCAGGGACTGGGCGGCGGTGCCTTATTGGTTACTTCTCAAACTATTATTACCGAAAGTTATCCGATAGAAAAAAGAGGAATGGCCCAGGCAATTTATGGACTGGGCGTAATCATCGGGCCGACACTTGGACCGCCACTAGGGGGTTATATCGTGGATCACTATAGCTGGCCTTACATTTTTTACATCAATATCCCGATTGGAATTGTTGCTACTTTATTAACGTTACAATTTATAAAGAGCCCAAAATTTAAAGAGAAAACAGCTACAAAGAATATTGACTTTTTGGGAATTATCTTACTGGCAATTGCTGTTGGTTCCCTGCAGTATGTTTTGGAAAAAGGGCATGATGAAGATTGGTTTAATAGTAATCTTATTATAATTTTTTCCGTCATCTCAATTTTTGGTATTTTCTTTTTTTTATGGCGCGAACTAACTTATAAAAATCCAATCGTTGCCTTACGTGTGCTCAAGAATGGAAATCTGCGCATTGGAACGATTCTATCTTTTATTTTAGGGTTTGGATTATATGGTTCTACATTTATCATTCCCCTATATACACAATCTACTCTTGGCTGGACAGCAGAAGATGCAGGATTGCTATTTATACCCTCGGGAATCGCGACCGCTTTTATGATGCCGATTATCGGCAAATTACTGGAGCGTGGCGTTAAACAGCAGTATTTGGTCGCGGGTGGCCTTATTATATTTTTCCTTTACAGTCTTTGGGGTTATAAAATACTTACTCCCGACACACCCTCTGAAGCATTTTGGTGGCTACTTATGTTTCGCGGTTTTGGTTTAAGCATGTTATTCATTCCAATTACAACATTAGCGCTTTCGACTTTGCACGGACAGCAAATCGGTGAAGGCGCTGCTTTTACCGGGATGATGCGGCAGTTGGGCGGTTCCTTTGGTGTCGCTGTAATCACTACTTATATCGCCCAGGAAAATATGTCCCATCGGGTAAATCTTATAAGTCATTTGGATGTAAATAATCCTGCTGTCCAAAGCAGGATCAATATGATGCAGCATGGCTTTATGGCTAAAGGAATGACGCCGGATATCGCTCTTAAAAGTGCCTACCAGGCGTTGGATTTTTCTGTTACCAAACAAGCGATGGTATTATCTTATATGGATGTGTTTCTTTATATCGGAGTTCTGTTTTTAATCTGTGTTCCTTTTGTTTTATTGATAAAAGGGAACAAAGGAAAGAAAGCAGATCTTTCCAGCGCGATGCATTAATTCGTAATTCGGAATGCCAATATAAATTTGAAATATCAGAAAAATATGATTTTGCATTACTTGTCCTTTTGCTGAAATGTAAACAATCTTTCCTTAAAATTTCTCAATCCAACAAACGAATAACTTCGTACTATATATTTGCATAATTCAAACGAAAAAGTAAATTGAGTACTACCACATCAGAAAGAAAAGCATTCTTTAAAAGAATAAGAGGCAAAGAAACTGAAGGCGCTGAAATGAGTTTTATAGATCACCTCGAAGTTTTGCGCTGGCATCTTTTCCGTTCTGCTATTGTATTGATTGTAGTAGCTATCGTTGTTTTTTTTTATGTTGATTGGATTTTTGATAACATCATTCTTGCGCCTTCCAGGAATAGCTTTATAACTTATTCGGGCCTTTGTAATCTCGGTCACCGGCTACACCTTGGCGATTCACTGTGTATGCCTCCGGTAGATATTAGCCTTCAGGGAAATACAGTTAGCGGCCCTTTCATGTCAGCCATCAGCATTTCTTTTATGGGGGCTATCATTATAGCATTTCCTTACCTGATGTGGGAATTATGGCGCTTCATCAAACCGGCGTTATCACCCAAAGAAATAAGCTACGCCACAGGAAGTATTGGTTGGGTTTCTCTCTGTTTCTTTACAGGAGCGGCTTTTGGATATTTCTTATTGGCACCATTTACCTTTAATTTTCTTGCAAATTTTCAATTAGGAAAATTAGGAGTTTATAAATATCTCCCTACTCTGGATGATTACATTGACACACTTACATCTCTGATCCTCGGTTGCGGGCTTGCTTTTGAGCTTCCTGTGCTGGCGTTTGTACTTTCAAAACTCGGACTCATCACACCAAAATTTTTGAAGAATTACCGGAAGTATGCCTATGTGATTATTCTGATTATTGCAGCTGTAATTACTCCTTCACCGGACTGGACAAGCCAAACAATTGTTGCAGTACCGTTAATTATTTTATACGAAATCAGCATTTTTATCAGCAAAAGAGTCGACAAACAACGCGTAAAAGCTGAAGCACAGTGGGATTAAATGCCTTCTTCGTCTTCTTTAGATCCGGCATCAAATAAAAGTTAAATCAACTTGCGGGAAGGCAAATAATTTTGAGAGAAGCAGTGATTTTTTTAGCTTAGCAGTGCCTCCTGAAAAATGAAAACCCGTACAATAAACATATCGCTGATTCTTCTATTTTGCTGTTTGTTCTTTTCATTTAATTCCAGCAAAAGGACAAATAACGATGATTCTGATTTTATCAAAGAGATCATCAAAACAAGAACAAAGGCGAATCCATATTATATAATTATTTCCAAGAAGAGTTATGAACTACGGGTTTATGACAACCAAGGCTGGTATGCTACTTATCCGTGTGTTTTCGGGAGCAACGACCTTCGTGATAAATATATGGCCGGTGATAAAAGAACTCCGGAAGGAAATTTTAAAGTCATTGTAAAAAGGAATAACAGCAAATGGAAATATGAGCTTTTATTGGATTATCCAAATCAAACCAGTTACCAAAAATTTGACACAAGAAAAGCAGAAGGACTCATTCCACGAAACGCTCAAATTGGCGGTGGCATTGCCATTCACGCGACCAGGCCACAGGAAGAATGGACGGTAGATTATTATCAAAACTGGACAGATGGATGTGTTTCCCTTAAATATACAGAAGCTGCAGATTTGTACAGTTATATTCCTGTTGGTACGCCGGTTACTATTGAAAAATAAATCAGTTTACAAAACAATATTCTGCTTTCTCTCACTCTTTTCCGGATAATCTGTATTAAAATGCAGTCCCCTGCTTTCATGCCTGAATTGCGCGCTTTTTACTATTAAATATCCGACGGTAATCAGGTTTCTTAATTCACAAAGCTGCGGTGAAACGGTGGCGGTCTTATAAAATTCTTCGGTTTCGGTATGAAGCAGATCAAGCCTTTTCATCGCTCTTTCAAGCCTCACATTCGTTCTTACAATTCCTACATAATCGGTCATCAGCAATTGCAATTCTTTCAGGCTTTGTGTAATAAGGATCATTTCTTTTGGAGCATTCGTTCCTTTTGCATTCCAGTCTGGAATTGCTTCATTAAATTCTACGGCT
>JAICYZ010000339.1 GCA_025933935.1 Chitinophagaceae bacterium | reverse complement strand
CAGTGGCGAAGTTGCTGCTTTCTGTGATCATGCGATAAAGTAAATTCTGAATGGGCAATTTGGTTCCAATTCTGGTGTAAAGATCTTTTTCACTGTCATTGGAAGAGTCAAGCGAAAAATCGCTTCCATCTACGATACTTTTAAATTTATTTTCGATTAAAATAGAATCTGTCAGAGAAAACTTGTGTTGCGCAGCCTGCCGGAATGTTTCAATTAAGATCGCAGTTTTCATCGTGCTTGCTGCATGAAAACTTTCATGCGCATTCATTAAAAACTCTTGTCCTGTTGAAAGATTTTTAAAAGCAACCGCGAAAGTTCCGGTTGGTTGTTTTGCGAATTCTGCTACAATTTCTTTTCGCACTTGTGCAGTATCTATCGGTTGTTGCGGAGGAGTATCGTTCATGGCAATTAAGGAAAAGAATACGGTGAATATCGCAAACATAATAAGAAATTAAAGGTGATTTTTTACAGATGAAGATAAAGTAAAAAATTGTTGGTAGTAAAAAACTGGCAGGTTTCGGAAACCTTACCGGTTCAAATGACCTTACTTTCCATTTATTTTATACTGAATTCCCAATTTAAAATATTCGTTGCGGTATTCGTGGATGCTGTTGTTCGCATCTTTAACTGTTATTGTTTTGCCCAACCCATAATAATATCCGCAGGAAAAAAGAAAACGTCGTTGTTCAAAATTTGCTTCTGCGACAAAACGTGGTTCAAATTTTTTAATCGCTACTTTCTTTTGAAAAACTGCTGCGGCAGCCATTGGTGTACGATTGTATTGCGCAACAGAAGCAGATGCAAGGGTATTATTATAATCAAAACTTTCTTTTTCTTCTTTAATACTTACTTTATACAACTTGGAAAATTGCAAACCGCTTCCCACTGACCATTTTTTATTGATGGAATAATGAACCGTAAGCGGCACATCAAAATAAGAGGCCTTGATAATACTGGTCGTGTTAATGTTGTAATAGACATTTCCTGCAAAATTATTTACCAGTTCTTTTTCTTTTGTAATCACTTCCTTTCCATGAATGGTAGAAAATGCCCAAAGGCCGGTATGCATGCTGAATTTGGAAGAAAGAGGAAAAATAACCGTGATGCCGGGATGAATATTCAAATCACCAAAATTAAAAGAATGTGCACTGTTATTTCCAATCGAGACATTTAATCCTGCGCCGGCAAAAACCTGTATTTTTTTAGCAACCTGATCAGATTTCTTTGGGTAGGTTACAGTATTGATTTTTTTTATTTTCGTGTCAGATTCGATTTTCGAATCGCAAGCAGGAATTGAAATGTTTATCCGGTTTTCATTTGAAAACTTTTGTAATAAATAATTCCTACGTGCTTGCAATAAATCAACTTGATTTTCTTTTTTTAACTGTGAAAGTTGCTCATTTAATTTTTCACGAACCATTTGTTTTTGCTGAAAAGAAACCGCTGACGCTTGATTATTTTCAGAATGAATTTCATTCTCTGCCAAATGCTGTTTTTCAATTTTCAGGGCTCTAGAATTTGAAGCACTTATTTTTGATTTTGAAGAAACAGAAACGTCATTATTTAAAATGTAAGGATAAGAAAAAATCAGAAAGAAGAAGACCAAAGCTGCAAAAGCCATCCATAAATTTCTTTTTCCTGATGGGTTGGAAAATGCGGGGGGTTCTGTGCTCAGTCCTTTCTCACGCAGCATTTCATGCATTTGCTTCCAGCCGGTTTCGGCCAGTGCCTGCATCCCCGTTATGTCGTTATCATTTTCCTTCATCTTAATAAATTTTATGTGCCTGCTGCCGCAAATTTTTTCTTGCCTCAGCTACATGCCATCTTGAAGTACTTTCTGCCATGTTCAGCATCTCGCCGATTTCCTTATGAGAATAACCTTTAAAAATGTGCAGTGAAAACACTTTCTGTGTAACAGCAGGCATTTTTTTTATTAAATACAAAACTTCTTCTTCTACATAATTTTTCGGGTTTTGTTGCAACCCTTTTTCATCGTCATGGTCGTCTTCAATTCCGATGAACTTATTTTTATCCTTTTGTGAACGGACATAATCAATGGCCGTATTCGTTATTATTTTTTTTGCCCAGCCTTCAAAATTTCCTTTAGCAGAATCAAAGCTGTTAAGGTTGGTAAATATTTTTAAAAACCCTTCATTAATGATGCTGATAATAGTTTGCTGATTCTCAGAATAACTTTTACAGATCGTGTACATCAGGGCAAAATAATGTTTGTACAGCCTTTCCTGGGCTATAGGGTTGTTTGTTTTACAGGCAGTAATTATATCGTTTAATTCATGTTGCCTCAAGGAAATAAAAAATTTTGCAAAGATTATATTTTCATCTGAGAATAACGCCGGAGAAATATTTTCCTTCCGGCGTTATTGATTTATTATTTTAATGTAATTGTTTTTACTGAATTTTTCTCAGGTGAAATGCTGTCGCGGAAAGTTGCCTTAAACAAAGTATCATTTAAGGTGATAATTTTCCATACAAATGATCTTTTGCCTGTTAGTAACACGCTGTCTTTACCTGCAGAAAATGCCCAGTTCCCTTTATCATAAGGAACAATTGACGTATCACAACCACCTTTGGATGCATCTGCAAACTGAAATAGATGGCTCATGTTGAAAGCGATTAAGGCGCTGTCCGAGCATGACTTAGTAATCGAGCTATCAGTCGATGCATCTGATTTAGGAACAGTAAGCGATTGCAGTTTCCATATGTGTCCTGTGAGTGCTTTTTCCTGCTGGGTTAATTGTGGCATGTCGGGAGTTTTATCACAAGCTGCAAACACTACGCAAAATATTCCTAAGGAAAGGATTAAGTTTTTATTTTTCATTTTAAAGTTTTTGTTTAATTATTCTGTTTAAAAAAGATCCAGCCCGCGGGTGCTGTTATATCTGATACGTATAAAAAATCTGAAACGTTGGGTAGATTTTTAAAAAAAATAAAATTGTATGCATAAAAAACATTTTTAAATAAAAAAATGATGCAATTTGCTTTTTGATATATTTACATTATGCCATTATTAGAAAAGCACCTGACTATAAAAGAATCTACAATCCCGGGAGCGGGAAAAGGATTATTTACAGAAGTATTTATTCCTAAAGGAACACGGATAATAGAATATAAAGGACGGATTACGAATTGGAAAGATGTAGTAAATGGAAAAAGATTTAATGCTTATGTTTATTATGTAAACCGCAATCATGTAATAGATGCCATGAGGCGGCAGAAATCGCTTGGCAGATATGCCAATGACGCCGGTGGACTCACTAAAATTAATGGAATCGCAAATAACACAAAATATGTGGTAGAAGATAAACGGGTTTTTCTGGAAGCAAAAAAAGACATTCCGGCAGGCGGGGAAATATTGGTTTCTTACGGAAGAGAATATTGGCAGGTTATTAAAGATAATCAAAGAATAGAGGAAGAATCTAAACTAAAGTGATCCAGTAAAGCAACAAATAAGTGCATTTCTTTTCTCAGCAGGAAATAGAAATAACCGCCGGCGCCGTTACATTTTTATGAGGCGCACACAGTCGAGCATAGCCTCGTTTATTTCTCCGTTCATATTTTCATTCCACTTTTCAAAACTAATTTCAAGCTGATGTTGACCCTTTGTCAGTGCTACTTTCAGAGAATTGCTCCAGCCCCAATTGCTCCATTCATCTTTGCCTCTTTGTGGAAAAACTAAAGTCCCGGTAATTTTATTATCAACCGTGATCGTTCTAAAGGCACATTTGTTTTCTGTATTGATCGGGCCGTTTCCGTTTGCATATCTTACATCTAAAATATAATTTCCGTCTT
>JAICYZ010000135.1 GCA_025933935.1 Chitinophagaceae bacterium | reverse complement strand
GGTAAATAAAGTGGGACGCGAGTTGTACGAGAAATTTTTCAAAGGATATACGAAGAAACAATGGAATCTGGATCCTTCAGAATTAGACGCTTCTGTAACTTCACGGATACCAACAAGAAACAATCGGGATGATCGTTATTTCACTGATTCTTTCCAGGCAATTCCAATGCACGGATATACCAGGATGTTTGAAAAAATGCTGGATCATCCCAACATAAAAGTAATGCTGAACACAGATTACAAAGAAATCCAAAGTTCTATTTCTTTTAAAAAAATGATCTATACCGGCCCTATTGACTACTTCTATGATAATTGTTATGGGAAGCTGCCGTACAGGTCACTGGAATTTAAATTTGAAACAGTTGAACAGGAAGTTTACCAGTCAACAGGTACGGTCAATTACCCCAACGAACACCCGTATACGAGAATTACAGAATTCAAATATCTAACAGGACAAAAACATCCTAAAACCTCGATCGTATATGAATACCCAAAAGACGAAGGCGACCCTTATTATCCTGTACCCAGGCCCGAAAACGGGGAACTTTACAGGAAATACCAGCTTTTGGCATCGCGTGAAAAAAATGTCCACTTTGCTGGAAGGCTGGCCACTTACAAATACTACAACATGGACCAGGTAGTGGCGCAGGCGCTCACTTTGTACAAGAAGATTTTAACCAACGGGAAAAAAGAATTTTCAGCCAGGGATTTTCCGGCAAAAGAATATCATATCAATGGACACAAGCTACCAATTATACAATCCTGAGATTTGGGGCGGCCTGGAGTGTACGATTAACCGGATTGGAGATACTTTTCGCGATCAATTGGAGTACGCCGGTTATTATAAGAGGAAAAATGATATTGATAAAATAGCCGGACTGCCGATTCGCGCATTACGTTATCCTGTATTGTGGGAGGCACACCAGCATTCTTCGGAAAAAGAAGAAATTGATTGGACGCGAACGGAACGCGAACTGAATAAGATCAAATCTTATGAAATAATGCCGATCGCAGGTTTGATCCATCATGGAAGCGGGCCAAAATTCACTTCATTAACCGATCCTGGTTTCCCGGAAGCGTTAGCAAGATATGCGTCAAAAGTAGCCATGCAATTTCCATGGCTTGAATATTATACTCCCATCAATGAACCTTTGACTACAGCCCGTTTCAGCGGCTTATACGGGTTTTGGTATCCCCATCACCAGGACGAAAAGAGCTTTGTTACGATCTTGCTGAATGAACTGAAAGCAACAGTATTTGCGATGAGGGAAATAAGAAAAATAAACCCGGATGCTAAACTGGTTCAAACGGAAGATCTTACTAAAACACACAGCACTCCTCTGTTGGAATACCAGGCAGAATTTGAAAATAAAAGACGCTGGATCTCTTATGATATTCTTTGCGGAAAATTAGATGATCAGAAGTTTTTCTGGCATTATCTGATTGGCGAAGTTGGGATAGAAGAAGAGGAATTACAATTTTTTATAGACAATCCTTGTCCACCGGATATTGCCGGATTTAATTATTATGTTACGTCTGAAAGATATTTGGATGAAAAAACTGAGTTGTTTCCCCCGGAAAGCTATGGTGGCAACGGCACGCATTTTTATGCAGATATTGCAGCAGTAAGAGCTGTAAAACCAACGGGATTAAAATCATTATTGAACGAAGCCTGGAATCGTTTTCATATTCCAATTGCTCTCACCGAAGTGCATATGCATTGCACCCGGGAGGAGCAGTTACGCTGGTTTAAAGAAGCGTGGGATTCCTGTATTGAATTAAAAAAAGAAGGAGTGGATATTAAAGCAATAACGGCATGGTCGATGCTGGGCGCTTTCGATTGGAACAGTTTATTAACCCGTGAAGATAAAATCTACGAAAGTGGTGTTTTTGATATAAGTGCAGAGAGATTTCGTCCTACAGCAATTGCGAAACTCCTTCAAACACTTTCTGATACAGGATCATATAGTCATCCTGTAATCGAGGAAAAAGGATGGTGGCACAAAAGTTATCCCGGCAACAACACCATTTTTTCTAATTCAAATGTATCGCCGTTGCTGATCTTAGGTGGAACGGGTACGTTGGGAACAGCATTTGGAAATATCTGTGAAATGCGTGCAATTCCTTACCGCTCATTCTCGCATCAGCAGCTGGATATCACAAACACGGAAGAAATACAAAAAGCGATTGATGAATATAAACCGTGGGCCATCATTAATGCAAGTGGCTATGTAAGGGTAGATGATGCGGAAACAGAACAACACAAATGTTTCCAGCTAAATGCCGAAGCACCGGGGAAGCTCGCAGCGATTTGCAATGATCACGGCATACAATTGATGACGTTTTCTTCTGACCTTGTTTTTGATGGTGAGAAGCAAAGCCCCTATTTTGAAATAGATTCAGTTAAGCCATTGAATATTTATGGTAGAAGCAAAGCGGATGGTGAAAGATTGGTTTTGCAGCATTTTCCTTCCGCTCTGATCATCAGAACAAGCGCTTTTTTCGGTCCATGGGATAAATACAATTTTGCCTTTTATATTCTGAATTCATTAAAAGAAAATCAAACATGCTCAGCGGTAAAAGATGTCATCGTTTCACCAACTTATGTACCCGACCTGGTGAATAAGTCATTGGACCTTTTAATTGACGGGGAGCACGGAATATGGCATTTAAGCAATGAGGGGATGCTTACCTGGTGCGAGTTTGCAGAAGAACTGGCTTCAAGAGCCCATTTTCACAAAAAACATATATCTCCTTGCTTTCAACATGAAACCACCTGGAAGGCCAGGCGGCCGCAATACAGTGTGTTGCGAAGCGATAAAGGAATTACATTACCACCGGTTCTAAATGCAATAGAACGATTTTTTGAAGAAAAAATAACCTGATCATGCCCGGAACAAAATTTATGTTTTCTACAGGGATTGAAAACAGCTATCCCAACATCAAACTACCGGACGGCACTTGTAAAAGAGTGGACGAAATGGAAAAATGTGGCCATTATAAATACTGGCAAACAGATTTTTTACTCGTGAAAGAACTGGGACTGGAATATTTGAGATATGGGCCACCACTATTTAGTACACACACCGGCCCTGGACAATACGACTGGGCGTTTAGCGACCAGGTGTTTAACAGGCTCAGAGAATTGGAGATTTGTCCCATTGTTGATCTTTGCCATTTTGGTGTTCCGGATTGGCTTGGTAATTTTCAAAACCCCGATTTCCCCTATTACTTTGCAGAATACGCTGAAGCTTTTGCCAAAAGATTTCCGGATCTTCAATTATATACCCCTATAAACGAGATTTTTATTGCCGCCATGTTTTCTGCGCAATATGGCTGGTGGAACGAATGCCTGGCATCGGATGAAGCTTTTGTGACAGCGTTGAAACACATTTGCAAAGCGAATGTAATGGCCATGCATGCGATTTTGCGTATTCAGCCTGAGGCTACATTTATACAAAGTGAATCTTCAGAATATTTTCATGCCATTGATCCGGCAGCATCGCCGCTTGCCCGATTTTTGAATCAAAAAAGATTTTTATCGCTCGATCTCACTTATGGTTATCCGTTGAATGTTCCCATGTATAATTATCTTATCAGCAACGGAATGACAAAGGAAGAATATCAATGGTTCGGGGATAACCAGGTAAAAGGAAGATGCATTATGGGAAACGACTATTATGTAACCAATGAGCATATTGTTCATCCTGACGGACATACACAGGCCTCCGGTGAAATTTTTGGCTACTATGTGATCACTGCTCAATATTATCGCCGCTACAGGCTGCCCATTATGCATACAGAAACGAATATCAAAATGCCCGCATGCAAAGAATGGCTTTTAAAACAATGGGCTAATGTTCACCGTCTGAAACATGATGGTATTCCGGTAATTGGATTTACCTGGTATAGCCTCACCCACCAGGTTGACTGGGATTCAGCATTGAGAAATGATGCGGGAAATGTGAATAAATTAGGCCTTTATGACCTTGACAGAAAGATAATGCCTGTAGGAAAAGCCTATAAAAAGCTGATCCATCAATGGAAAGATATCATTACGGAAGAAAGTTATGGACTTGTCTTTCAAAACTGGTAATAAGAAGTAAAAATGACAGTAAACAAATAAATAATCGCTATTCCTATTCTTTCGAATAGAATCAGCGATTCACTAATGATGTTAGGATTTACCTTGTAAAAACAACTTCTTCTTTTATAATATTTGCAGTGAACAATGAAAACAGGTCATACGCTTCAATCTCTTCACTAATCACTTTTTCTTTCTGAGCAAAGTGCGCATTGGATGGCTTCTCAGTGAAGGGTAAAATCGCTTCAATTGAGCTCATTGAGTTTTTGATGGTTTTCAGTTTTTGAGGAGTCATTTTTTTCATACCTGGGGTTTACAAATAACAAATAGAATTTTATGCCATAATTCCTTCATTGATAGTAAAAAAGAGTGGGCTGTTAAATTGCTATTTTTCCATCAGTAGAAAAGGTTCAGCTTGAGGTAGTTAAAAACTACTTTTTCCACATAAAATATGCACCCATTTTTTTGCTAATTGATCAACGCAACTAGTGATAATCCGGCTCATGTATTTGTGTAGAAATTTTTCCCGAACGAAAGAAAAATGTCCCAATTATGAGATGAAATTATTATAGCAAAAAAAATAACAATCCCACAAATTTGCTCTTTTTACTGAATAAAATTTTATCATGCTAAAGCAGCAACGACAACGCTTTGAAACAATTGATTTAAAAAAAATGGCATAATGTTTTATTGTTTTTTGTCATCCTGTTTTGCATTTTTAAACCGTACATTTCTCATTAATAAAATTGAAAACTCATGAAAAAAACAGTTCTATTGGCAGCATGTTTATGCTTCTACATTTTCTCACAGGCACAGGTACAGGTTGGTGCCGACAAATCATTTACAAAATCACTCAATGACTATAGTACTTATGGGTGGTCAACGCAAATTGCACACATACCTTCGGATCAGATTTTCGTTGCTCCAAATGGCGTTCTGGTGTTTAATAACGAATCAGTATGGAGCAAAATTAAAAACGCCATTGCATTCGAATTAAGCGCCAAGGGATTTAAACATACACAGTCAAATCCCCAGATCCTTGTGCTTTTCAGGGTAACAGAGCAACCCGGTAAACTAAGAACTTTTAATGGTTATGAAATGATTGATAACGGCCTTGATTCTGTCAGAACTCCACAAGACACACAAACGGTTGACATAGATGCCGGCACCTTAATTATCAACTTATTAGATGCAAAATCCGGGGTGGTAGCGTGGCAGGGATATGCGTCAGGAATTTTAAAGCCGGACATGATCAATGATAATACAAAAGTAAGGGAAGCGGTAGCTTCTATTTTTCAGAAATTTGACTTTAAAGCAAAACATTAATCTGAAAAACGACTGCTTTTGTAAAACTATATTTTATGGAAAGAGATGGCGCAACAAAAAGTATATGGCAGAATTTGCCGCCTTACATTCCAACGAATACAAATCCCGAACAGGATTACGATGTAATGATTGTGGGAGGCGGCATTACCGGAGTTACTGCAGGTTTGCTACTGCAAACTTCCGGTAAAAAATGCGTCATTGCTGAAGCAAAAAATATCGGATTTGGCACTACGAGCGGCACTACTGCTCATCTCAATACCATACTGGATCTTACGTATGCGGAAATCGAAAGAAAATTTGGAGAAGAAAACACAAAAATCGTGTTAAGCGCAACGCTGGAAGCAATTAATATCGTAGAAAATAATGTAAGAAAATACAATATTGATTGTGAATTCAGTGAGCGATCCGGTTACTTATTTTCTACTGATGAGCAACAAACAAAAAAATTAGACGAGGCATTTACAGCTTCTAAAAAAGCCGGTTGCGATGTAGAGTACGCGGATACGATTCCTGTTCCCGTTGATTTTCAAAAAGCATTGGTTTTTAAGCGGCAGGCACAAATTCATCCGACTAAATACTTATACGGAATTGCAAAAGCATTTGAAGATGCAGGTGGCACAATTCTTCAGAATTGCAGAGTGACGGAAGTAAGAAAAGGTGATGGTAAAATGTTGGAAGCAGAGACATTTTCAGGAAAAATAAACGCTCAAAATGTAATTTATGCAACTCACATTCCACCGGGAGTAAATCTGCTTCATTTTCGCTGCGCCCCTTATCGCAGTTATGCAATGGCGCTTATCTTGAACGGTGAGTATCCTCATGACCTGGCCTATGATCTCTACGACCCGTATCATTATTACCGTACGCAGGAAATTGATGGAAAAAAATATTTAATAGCCGGAGGTGAAGATCACCGGACAGGAGAAAAAAAAGATACTGAAGAATGTTTCAGGCAATTAGAAAGGTATTTACGGCAATATTTTAAAGTGGATGAAATAGTATATAAATGGTCCTCGCAATATTTTGATCCGACAGATGGATTGCCTTACATCGGCCATTTACCAGGAAATCCTGAAAACGTTTTTGTGGCAACAGGATATGGAGGAAATGGAATTACTTACAGCCAGATAGCTGCGCAAATTCTTACGGATTTGATTGTAAAAGGAAAAAGTGCATATGAAGATGTTTTTGATCCGATGAGAATAAAACCTGTCGCCGGGTTTGAAAAATTTATTGAAAATGCTGCTGATGTAACGGCAAGTTTTATCGAAAAGCTATTCCCACTGGAAAAAATAAATCCTGAAACTTTGAAAAATGGAGAAGCGAAATTAATAAAGTTTGAGAATGAAGCGGTTGCTGTTTATAAAGATGAATATGGTCGAATTCATTCTGTAAATCCAGCTTGCACACATATCGATTGCACCGTTGCATGGAATACCGCTGAGCAGGTTTGGGAATGCCCTTGTCATGGTTCGAGATTTAATGAAGATGGGGAAATGTTTACAGCACCAGCAAGAAAAGATCTGCAAAAAATTCAAGTCACATAATATTTTTTTCTAAAGAAGGATAACGCTCTTTTGAAACACTGGCTTGAATTACAGCCGTCGACTCCAATGATATATGGCAACAAAATTGTAGTAAAATCGAAAGAAGAAAACTGCAAAAGTGTATTTGCGCCCCCTAAATTTAGTTGCAATGAAATATTTTCGCCCCCTTTCGGATTCAATGATTCAAAAATTAAAGCAATGCAGGCAATCGGAAATAGACGGAACTGCTGAAGAAAGGCCGTGTACTATGGAAGACATGAACTATGCAGTAGCGCCTCTATTCAAAAGAGGACTGATAGAAATTAAAAAGAAAGTGGTGGACAATAAAATCCTTCATTGTATTTATGTCTCCAAAGATGGGTTGGAATATTTAGAAAAACTGGAGCAGGAATAAATGCAAACTAAAGTAAACAAACAAATACCACCATTTTAGATTTTCATTAAATCATCCGTGGAGATTCTACGTACATAAAGGCAATTAATTGTTATCCTCAAAAGACTAAATCCACTTCGCCACCACCTTTAGCAAATCGTTCATTTGAAATGGTTTTTCCAAAAAGTCATCTGCTCCCGCGTCCATTGCCATTTTACTGATTCCCGGCGTAGCAGAAACAATAATTACCGGAATATCTTTGGTCACTGGCTGGCTTTTTAAAAATTGGCAAACCTCGAGTCCATCCTGGCCACTCAATTGTTTATCCAGCAAAAACAAATCAGGAGTTGTAAATTTATTTTGAAAAATAGAAACGGCTTCACCGTACACGGCTACTTCATACCCGGCCCTTTCAAAGATGAGCTTAAATATATCCTGAACTCCAGAATCGTCATCCGTGATTAGGATCTTCTTCTTTTTCATAAAGTACTTTGTTCATACAATTACAAACAATATACCATGAGCAAAAGGCAAAGACTCGCTGCGTATTGCCGAAGCAGAATTTCCGGCATGATGCTTTTGCCTTTAACTTTCGGCGTTAGCATTATATGGTGATGTAAGACAAAAGTTGCGCCTTGAGTTGGGGTAGTTTCTACCCATGTGCGGCCATGCTAATTGTTGACAATTTCTGTTTCTATGAAAAATCCTAGCCCTAATGGGCATTTGGAAGAAAATTAAAATCGGAAGCAAGAATGGCTTCTTAATAACAAATAAAGAAATAATGCAAATTTCTTTTTAGTAGAAAAAATCAGATATTTTTTACAAATGATTCCACAGCAAGTAAATAACTTTTTAATCCAAAACCAGAAATAGTTCCCACGCATTTAGAAGAAATGTGAGAATATTTTCTGAATTCTTCTCTCGCTTCAACATTGGAAATGTGAACTTCAACAACAGGGGTTTTTATCGCAGCAATCGCGTCACCAATGGCAATGGAAGTATGGGTGTAAGCGCCGGCATTCAAAATAATTCCATTCATTCTTTTATCTGCATTCTGAATTTCATTGATGATTTCACCTTCCACATTGCTTTGAAAATAATCAAAGTCGATCGTTTCATATTCTTTACGAAGTTTTTGAAAGAAATGCTCAAATGTTTCAGAGCCATAAATTCCCGGCTCCCGGCTACCAATAAGATTTAAATTCGGGCCGTTGATGATTGAAATTTTCATAAAATAATGTGTTTTATTGGTGAGCGCTTTTTTCATCCAACATACGGATTCTTCTGCATAGCATTTGCAAAATGCCTTTCAGTACTTCCTGATCTTTTGATAAAATATCATAGAAAGGCAATTGATCTAATTTTAATAAAACGCAATCCTGATCGCAAGTAGCAGAAGCTGACCTGGTTTCAGAATCCAATAAAGACAATTCTCCAAAAACTTCTTTTTCTTTAAGAATTGCGAATGTGTATCCTCCATCATGGATGCGGACGCTTCCTTTCTGTATGATGTACATGCAATCGCCGGTATCACCCTTGCCAAATATTGTATCGCCGGTTTTTAACGAAACCTCCTGCAGGATGTTAGCGATATCGGTTAAATCCTTTTCCGGAGTATTTTTGAAAATGGCTGTTTTTTTAAGTAATGAAACTTTTGGATTGGATGACATAGTTTTAGGATGAGTTAATTAAATCGGGTTTTACAAACTAAAACTACAAAAGATTTTATGACAGCAAGTAAATAAAAGATTTTTTTTATAAAATTCTTACGCTGTTAAATTGTATCCTTCGATTACTTTGTCGTTTCTTCAGTTTGCATCATCGCAAAAAAGTCATCAAATAAATAACGGCTGTCGTGCGGGCCCGGAGTGGATTCGGGGTGATATTGAACAGAAAAGGCAGGCCGGTCTTTCAGCCGGATTCCTTCTACCGAGTTGTCATTCAAATTGATATGAGTAACCTCAATATTGTTGTTATTTCTTACAGCTTCGGCGTTCACTCCAAAACCATGATTTTGTGTAGTGATCTCGCATTTCCCGGTGATAATATTTTTTACCGGATGATTTAAGCCCCTGTGACCGTGATGCATTTTAAAAGTAGGGATATCATTGGCAAGAGCTAATAATTGTTGTCCAAGGCAAATTCCAAAGAAAGGCTTCTTTTGTAAAAGAATTTCTTTTACCGTCTCAATTGCATAATGCATTGGTTCCGGATCGCCGGGGCCGTTGCTGATAAAATAACCGTCGGCATTAAATTCTTTTAATTCATCAAAGCTGGTTTTGGCATTAAAAACTTTTACATAAGCACCTCTTTCCACGAAACAATTGAGAATATTTTTCTTTATGCCGTAATCCAGGACTGCAATTCTTATTTTGCTGTTCTGATCACCTGCAGTGTAACTATCTTTTGTTGAAACAGTTGAAGCAAGCTCCAATCCTGCCATTGAAGGCACTTCAGATAATATTTGTTTCAGTTCATCTACCGATTTATTTTCAGAAGAGATGATACAATTCATGGCGCCTGCTTCCCGGATATGAATTACTAAAGCGCGGCTATCTATGCCATCAATCGCTACAATATTTTGCTTTTCAAAATATTCCTGCAGTGAATTGTCAGCAGCAAACCTCGAATATTGTTCTTCCAGATTTCTTCCGATAATTCCTTTTACTTTAATAGAATCACTTTCTACTTCATCGTTGTTAATTCCATAATTGCCAATATGAACATTGTTCATAATCACGATTTGTCCATAATAACTTGGGTCGGTAAAAACTTCCTGGTAGCCGGTCATTCCCGTATTAAAACAGATTTCACCGGTAGTAGTTCCTATCTTTCCGAAAGCTTTTCCATAAAAAACGCTTCCATCTTCTAAAATTAAAATTGCTGGTTTGAGAGATTGTGTATGAGACATGTATATAATTTTGCAAAGAAAAGAAAATGAATGCAAATAATAATCCTAAAATTCATTTGAT
>JAICYZ010000129.1 GCA_025933935.1 Chitinophagaceae bacterium | reverse complement strand
CAAATACGATTACGCAAGCGTGGCTATTCCTGTAAATGATAATAAAAGGGTTTTGGGTTTATCTGTTTTGCGATTTGCTGTTGATGATATTCCGAATACTCTTTTCCTCGTTCAGCCGGATGGAAGCATTAATTATGGAAACGTCACTTCCTTTTCTTCGGCTGATTATGCGTTTCTTTTTTCTTTTGCCCAAAAGATAAAAGATGATGATGATTTCAAAATGAGCTTTGGTGCGAATGCAAAGGTTATTTACCGCAAAGTTGGTCATTTTGCCAACGCCTGGGGATTTGGGCTTGACGCCGGATTTAAAATGCAAAAAAATAGCTGGAGTCTCGGCGTAGTCGCCAAAGACATTACCACTACTTTCAATGCCTGGTCATTCCACTTTACCGAAAAAGAAAAAGAGGTACTTTATCTTACGGAAAATGACATCCCGGTAAAATCGACAGAACTAACGGCACCGCGGCTTACAATCGGCAATTCTTATAATTTCCAAATTGGTTCTTCTGTAAATCTTCTTGCGGAAGCGGATTTTGATCTCACTTTTGATGGCAGAAGAAATACCGTGATCAGCAATAATAGTCTTAATGTGGATCCTCACGGAGGTTTGGAGCTTGGAATAAAAAATGTATTTTTTGTGCGCGCCGGCATTTCTAATTTTCAACAAGCATTGGCTGATGGTGATACTACCAACCAAAAAAGAGTTTGGATATATCAACCAAGCCTTGGGGCAGGTTTCAAAATTAATAATGTGAGCATTGATTATGCTTTTACCAACCTGGCCAATCAATCCAACCCTTTATACACGCATATTTTTTCATTAAAATTTGATCTTGCTGCTAAAAAAGAAAGTAAATAGTACCATGAAAAAATTAATTGCCCTGTTTTTTATTTTCATTATTGCCCAGGCAAATGCGCAATATTCCAACAGCTGGATTGATTACAATAAAACGTATTATAAATTCAATGTAGGAGCAAACGGGCTCTATCACATCACTCAATCAACATTAAATAATGTCGGACTTGGAAATATTCCTGCCGAGCAATTCCAGCTTTGGAGAAACGGGCAGGAAGTGACTTTATATACAAGCGCACCTTCAGGACCATTGCCAGCAGCAGGTTTTATTGAATTTTGGGGACAAATGAATGATGGAAAAGTTGATACCAAATTATATAGAGTCGCTGATTATCAACTGACGGATCATACCAGTTTACAAACCGATACTGCTGCATATTTTCTCACAGTTAACCCGGCTGGAAATAATTTAAGATACACAGACAATCCCAATAATGTTGCAGGAACTACCTTAACTCCTGAAGCTTATTTTATGAACGTGAAGGGAAATTACTTTAAAAACCAACTGAACCCCGGATACGCTCAGTCTGTTGGAAGCTATGTTTATTCGTCTTCTTATGATATCGGAGAAGGATGGTCAAGTCCTGATATTTATCCCAACCGAAGACTGGCTGCAAGTATCTCAAATGCAAATGTATATCCGGGCGGTCCTGGATTTTCTATAAAATTCGGAGCAGCCGGTACCTCGATCAATGATAGAAACATCCAGGTAAAAGTATTTAATACAGTGGTGGATAACGAGCAGATGCCCTATTTTACTTATCTGAAAAAAGAAATTAGCAACCTGCCAATGAGCCTGTTGATCAGTGCCGATAACATCCAGGTATATTTTGAAAATACCTCTTCTGTTTCAACCGACCGGTATGTTGTGGCCTTTGATGAAATAACCTATCCAAGCAAGTTTATTTTTAATAATCAAACGGATTTCTATTTTCAATTGCCAGCTACTAATGTGGGAAATTACCTGGTAATTGATAAATTCAATTATGGAACAGTAGCGCCTGTTTTGTTCGATATCACTTCGAATAAAAGATATATCGGAGACATCAGCACACCAGGAAAAGTAAAATTTGTTCTTCCTCCTTCTGCGATCTCTTTGAGAAAATTTCAGCTATCCAGCCTGGACCCTTCTGTTGTACAAAACGTCAACAGCATTCAGCAAAGAAACTTTGTTAATTATGCATTACCGGCAAACCAGGGAAATTATTTAATCATCAGCAATCCAATTCTTTATTCCAGTTCTACCGGCGCAAACAATGTAGATCTTTACAGTCAATACAGGAGCTCCGCCGCAGGTGGAGGCTATCAGACAAAAGTGATTGACATCAACCAGCTTACTGACCAGTTTGCTTATGGTATTAAAAAACATCCGTCGGCTATTAAAGACTTCGTTCAATATGCTGCAGGTACTTTTTCGGTAATGCCGAAATATGTTTTTTTGATAGGAAAAGGAATTGAATATGACCAATATGCTCTGAATCAAAGCAGCCAATATGCCGACAGGTTAAATCTTGTTCCCACCTTTGGCGCGCCTGCATCAGATGTATTGCTGGTTTCGCCTTACGGAAGCATTGTTCCTACTATTCCTGTGGGAAGACTTTCGGCAATTTCCGGTGATGAGATTGCCAATTACCTGGAAAAAATAAAAGATTATGAAGTAACCGAAAAGTCCGGAACTCAAACGCTTGCCAACAAGTTGTGGATGAAAAAAGTTGTAAATATTGTCGGTGGCGCGGATAGCTCGGATAATGATCTTTTTGGCTATTATATGAACATTTATAAAAGTATTTTGGAAGACACGCTTTTTGGAGGCAATGTAGAAACGTTTTCAAAAGGTTCCAGCGCATCGGTACAATTACTTGCAAACCAACGCATTACTGATTTGTTTAGCAGCGGCATCAGCCTTCTCAACTATTTTGGACACTCGTCGGCCAGCACACTTGCCTTTAATCTGAACGATCCGAGTGAATATAATAATAATGGACACTACCCTTTCTTTCTGATCAGTGGCTGTACCGCGGGTAATAATTATATTTATGATTCACTTCGCATTACCCAAAACAATTTGTCTATTTCCGAAAATTTTGTCTTGTCGAAACAACGTGGTAGCATCGGTTTCCTGGCAGATACCCATTTGGGGATTCCACCTTCACTGAATGATTATAATACGCAGATGTTTCACCAGATCGGCGATGTTAATTATGGCAATTCCGTCGGAAATGATATGCAAAACACCATCCGGAATCTTGGCGGCAATAATGCTTCATTAGACTATCTTTTAAGAATTCACCTCGAAGAATTAGCCCTCCACGGAGATCCCGCATTAGTGATAAATCCGCAACCAAAACCTGATTACGTTATTGAAGATCAGAATGTAGTTCTAAATCCCCAGTTTATCTCTGTTTCTGAAAATAATTTTACTGTAAAAGCGATCTTCTACAATATCGGCCGCGCTGTTTCTGATTCTATTACCATCCTTGTAAAAAGGACTTATCCAAATGGAAGTTCGGATGTTCTTTTGAAAAACAGGATCCGCGCCACTTATTATAGTGATTCTATTAATCTTACTGTCCCTATTATTTCTACAAGGGATAAAGGGTTAAATAAAATCTCCATCACTTTGGATGCAGATAACAACGTGGATGAAAAGTCTGAAAGCAATAACAGCATTACCAAAGAGTTTTACATTTATGAGGATGAGGCAAGGCCTGCTTATCCTGCTGATCTCGCTATTGTTAATATTGCAAACCAGAAACTGTACGCCTCTACTTCAAATGCCATCAGCGATCCGAACGATTATGTAATGGAAATGGATACAACGGAGTTGTTTAACTCCCCGTTTAAAATAAGCCGTACTGTGCACCAGGGTGGTGGTTCAATGCAGTTTGATCCGGGAATCAGTTATACAGATAATACAGTTTATTACTGGAGGGTGGCGTTGAAACCTGCTTCTGGTATTGCTTCAGATTATCACTGGAATTATTCTTCGTTTATTTACCTGGCAAACAGCACGACCGGTAGCAATCAATCTCATTATTTCCAGCAATTAGAATCCGACACACAACAGGTAAGGCTGGTAGATACCACCAGGCAATGGCGTTTTTCCTCTGTTCAGAATCTTTTCGAAATAAGAAACGGTGTTTTCCCGGATGCGGGCGCCACCGCCGGTGATTGCAAAGCGGTTATTAATGGATGGGATTTCACAAAAGGAATTTGTAATACCGGAAATAATCTCATCTTCAATGTTATTGATCCGCTTACTTTAAAACCGTGGTACAACACTTATGGCTCGGGTATTAGTGGCAGTTATCCTGCGTGTATAGCAGAACGGGCAGCAAATATTGTATTCAATACCAGTACCCAAAAAGACCGGAATGCGGCGATGCGTTTTCTTGATTCTATACCTGATAATTATATTGTTATGGTCAGAAATATTACCGGCCCGAATGCAGCCGGCGATATTTTTGCCAGCAACTGGGAAACAGATACAACAGCTTTTGGTGCCGGAAATTCGCTTTATCACCGGCTAAAATCGCAAGGCTTTGTATTGATCGATTCCTTTTATCGACCGCGGGCATTTGCATTTGTTTTTCAAAAAAATAATCCTGACTTCGGTCCCACATTTGCTTTTACGAAAGGAACCACTGACCAGGTCTTACTCAAGAAAAACTTTATAACGCCGGACACGCTTGGGTTTATTACTTCTCCCAAATTTGGTCCTGCGGTATCGTGGAAGGAAATGCATTGGCGTGGAACAAGTCTTGAGCCGAACTCTTCGGATAATCCTTCTGTACAAATAATCGGCATTGATTCCGCCGGAAACAACACGACCCTTTTTAACGTAAACAAAAATCAACAGGATGTCGATATTTCTTCTGTCAATGCAGTAAGATATCCTTACATACAGTTAAGAATGCGAAATATTGATAGCATCAGTTATACACCTTATCAACTTTCTTATTGGAGGGTAAATTACCAGGCTCCGCCGGAAGGAGCGCTGACACCGGGATTATTTTTTACATCAAAAGATACTTTGAACCAGGGAGAAATTTTACACTTTGGAGTTGCTTTTAAAAATATCAGCATTGCAAAATTTGACAGCATCAAAGTGAAATTGACGGTGATCGATAACAACAACGTTACACACGTGTTGCAGGTACCAAGGCAAAAACCGTTGATAAGCGGCGATACGATCACATTAAAATATGATATTGATACAAAACAGTTCAGTGGACTAAATACTCTTTTCGTAGATTTTAACCCGGATAACGATCAGCCAGAGCAATATGTCTTTAATAATTTCATGTACCGCAATTTTTATGTAAAAGCGGATCAGTACAATCCAACGATGGATGTCACTTTTGATGGAGTTCATATTTTAAACAGGGATATCGTTTCTGCCAGACCACACATCACCATCAAGCTAAAAGATGATAATAAATCAATAGCATTGAATGATACGTCTTTGATAAAAGTTCAAATACAATATCCGGATGGCTCCATGCACAATTATCGTTTTGATAATGACACGTTGAGGTTCACGCCGGCAAACCTGGCAACAGGAGAAAACACGGCAAGCGTTGATTTTACGCCGTCTTTGCCCGGAGAAGATGATCAATACGAGTTAATTGTTTCCGGAAAAGATGTGGTAGGAAACGTTGCCGGCAAAATTGATTATCATGTTGATTTCAGGGTTATTAACAAACCAATGATCTCGAATTTTATGAATTATCCAAATCCGTTCACCACTTCCACTGCTTTTGTATTCACGATTACCGGTTCACAAATACCGCAAAATATCCGGATCCAGGTGTTGACAGTAACAGGGAAAATAATTCGCGAGATTACGCAAGATGAATTAGGCTCGCTGCATATTGGCCGGAATATTACCGATTTTAAATGGGATGGAACAGATATGTATGGACAAAAAGTAGCGAATGGCGTTTATTTATACCGGGTGCTTACTAATCTAAACGGCAAATCAATGGATCATTTCAAGGATGGTGATGCCGATAATACAGATAAATATTTTACAAAGGGCTATGGAAAAATGTATTTGATGAGATAGGAAATGTGAAAATTCGAAAACTCCAAAATGTGTAAATGAAAAAACACTCTATTTCTTCATTTACTGCAGGAAAAAGCTGATAAGAATAATTCAATAATGCAATAATTGAATAGTTGGTTTTACATCTGCACTTTCACACCATAAGCCAGATCGCCGGCATCACCCAATCCAGGAACGATATATCCTTTTGCAGTCAGTTCATCATCAATATCGCCACACCAAATGGTAGCTGTTGGTTCAGCGCGCAAAACATATTCAATCCCAACAGTACAGGCGAGTGCACAGGCAATATGAATCTCTGAAGGATTTCCGGCATCGCGGATAAACTGTAACGTTTTTACCAAAGAAGCGCCGGTTGCAAGCATCGGATCAGAAATAATAACGACGCGGTTTTCCATTTCCGGGCAACTGATATAATCGAGGCTGATCTCAAAACTTCCATCAGGGTTATGTTTCCGATATGCACTAATAAAGGCGTTATCTGCTTTATCAAAATAATTCAGAAAACCGTTATGCATGGCTAATCCCGCGCGCATAATTGTTGCCAGCACGGGTTGTTTTTCCAGCACTTTGCAATTCGATATTCCCAGAGGCGTAGTAATTTCTTTTTCTACCCACGGCAACTTTTTGCTGATTTCATAAGCACATACTTCCGCAATATTTTCCAGGTTTTTCCGGAACCTCATACGGTCATTTTGCACTTCAATATCTCTCAATTGGCTAATCCAGTTACTTACCAAAGAATGATTGTCGCTCAGATTGATTACCATGTTTAATTTTTTTAAATCTAAAGATAAGTGCAATTTTCAAAGGTTTTCAAGGTTGCAGGCCTTCAAAAGAATATTTAATTTAAAAATGAATACAGGTTGCCAACCTTTTATTAATTTGGCGCAAATCTAATTTTAAAAGAGGGAAAAACATTATGGTTTATAACGTGATCGGTTTAATGAGCGGAAGTTCACTTGATGGCCTTGATATTGCTTTTGTAGAATTTACCGAAACTGCCGGCAAATGGTCGTATGAAATAAAATGTGCTGCCTGTATCGAATATGAAAATGAATGGATTGAACAATTGAAAAACGCCATTCATTTTTCTGCCCGCGACTATCAATTGTTGCATACAGATTATGGTAGATATTTAGGTGAAAAAGTAAATGAATTTACAGAGAGATTTCAATTACAACATAAGATCAGCTTAATCGCTTCGCATGGCCACACGACGTTTCATTTTCCCGAAAAAAAAATGACCCATCAATTGGGAGACGGCGCCGCAATTGCTGCAGAAATTCAACTTCCGGTTGTAACAGATTTGCGCTCTATCGATATTGCGCTTGGAGGACAAGGTGCGCCAATAGTGCCTTTGGGCGAAAAATTATTGTTTCCGGATTATCATTATTTTTTAAATATCGGTGGCATTGCCAATATTTCTATCAACAACCAACAAACAAATAACGCCGATTCTTCTTCTGATAAAAATGAAATCATTGCCTTTGATATTTGTGCTGCAAACCGTGTTTTAAATATGCTTTCTTTAGAAAAAAATAAGTCTTATGATGAAGATGGAAAAATGGCTTCATCCGGAAAAATAAATGAAGCGCTTCTGGAGAAATTAAATTCATTGGAATATTTTTCGCTTCCTCATCCTAAATCCTTAGCCAATAGTTTTGGAACCGATATTATTTTTCCTTTGATCAAATCTTTTAATCTTACCACCGAAGATTCTTTAGCCACTTATGTAGAACACATTTCCATTCAAATAAAACATGCTCTTCAATCTTATTTTTCAAAAACCGACGTTCAACAATTGATGATAACCGGCGGGGGCGCTTTCAATGAATTTTTGGTTGAAAGAATTTCAAGCCATTTACAGGAAATCAATTTTGAGGTTGTTATCCCTGCGGACGACGTGGTTACTTATAAAGAAGCTTTGATCATGGCCTTGCTTGGAACGTTGCGCTGGCGCGAACAATACACGGTTTTATCATCAGTGACAGGAGCAAAAAGAAACAGCATTGGCGGCGCTTTATGGCTTGGTACAGAAGCGTAAATTTGTTTTTGAAATATTTGTGTGTGCCTCTGCTAATTTTCATTATTTTTCATTTTAAAAAAAACACAATAATGAAAAGATATTTTGGCCTGCTAATTCTTGCAGCAGTTTTTTTATTTGCTTGTAATGAACACGATTCTTCTCAACAAAAAAAAGAAAGTTATGAACTGACAAAGAAAGAATTATTATCAAAAGAACAAAAGGATCCAACCGCTTTTATTTCCATCAGCGGCCATAATAAAAAAAATATCGTTGGTCAAACCGTAGTAAAAGGCACTTTGACCAATAAGGCTTCGATTGCCGTTTTTAAAGATGTTGACATCAAACTATCTTTTTATTCTAAAACAAAAGCTCTTTTGGAAACTGATAAAGAAACTATATTTGAGATCCTCGAACCGGGGGAATCAAAAGACTTTAAAACGAAATATTTTGCTCCAAAAGGTACGGACAGTGTGGCATTGCAGGTTCTCAGTGCCAAAGTGATTGCACATTAAATAGATATCAGTAAACGAAGAAATAATTAAAATTCTAATTCCCTTTCAAGCAATCAATTGATCATGCGGTTCAACATTTTTTTTTGCTTTTGCATTTTCATTTTTTCAGTAAATAATCTACATGCGCAATCGGAAAAATTTCGCGTCGTAGCCTATTATGCCGGAAGATCTACCATGGTTGACAGTTTTCCAATTGAGAAACTTACACATATTATCTTCAGTTTTGCTCATTTAAAAGGAAATGAATTACATATCAACAATGCCCGTGATAGCGCAACCGTTGAGGAATTGATCACATTAAAAAGAAGAAATCCGAAATTGAAAGTTTTGATTTCACTTGGAGGTTGGAGTGGCTGCGCCACTTGCTCAGATGTTTTTTCATCTAAAAAAGGAAGAAAAGATTTTGCAAGATCCGCACGGCAATTATCCAATTACTTCCATACAGATGGAATAGACCTGGATTGGGAATATCCCGCCATCGCAGGATTTCCCGGACATAAATACCAAAGCTCAGACAAAGAAAACTTTACACAATTGGTTAAGCAGCTCAGAAAAACTTTGGGTAAAAAACAAGAAATCAGTTTCGCTGCAGGCGGTTTCAAACAATATATCGATTCTTCTATCGAATGGAAAAAGGTGATGAAGAAAATTAATTTTGTAAACCTCATGAGCTATGATCTGGTAAATGGATATGCTTCTGTAACCGGCAATCATACTGCTTTATACAGTACTCCTCAACAATTTGAATCAACCGACCAGGCGGTAAATCAATTGATCAATTTTAAAGTTCCTGCAAATAAAATCGTGATTGGTGCTGCTTTTTATGGCAAAGTCTGGGAAAATGTTGGTGACACTGCAAACGGCCTTTATCAAAATGGAAAATACATCGGAAATATTATGTTTAGAAATTTTGATACTCAAATGTCGGTAGACAGTGGTTTTGTTTATCATTGGGATGATGTTGCTAAAGCACCTTATTCTTATAATTCAGAAAAGAAACTCTTTGTTACTTACGATGATAAAAAATCAATAGCGCTGAAAACCAAATATGTAATCGAACATCACCTTGGAGGAATTATGTTTTGGGAACTTGCTTATGATGCTTTCAGCAATGGGCTCCTGGACGTGATAGACGAAGTGAAGAAAAATGATGATCCGATTAAATGAGGATTTATATCCTGTTAAAAACGCAACCAATCCTTAACAAATTCTTATCTCTTCCCCTTTAATCTTTCTTTCATTTTTTATTTCTCATATTCAGAACGGCTGTAAAACCCGCTTCCAATTTTAATATGAAAAATAAAATTTTACTCATCGTTGCTGTCCTTATTTCAAGTGTCAGTTTCGCACAAACCACTCCTTCTTTCGGTGTAAAAGCAGGGATTCTATCATCCGGCATTCGTGGGGATGCTGTTGATAATTTTAAGAACATTCTCGATTTCACAAAAGGTGGAATTACTACAAAAGATTACACCGGCTTCTTTGCCGGAGGTTATGGAACCATTCCGGTAACAGAAAATTTTTCTATCGAGCCAGGAATTTATTATTCTCTAAAAGGTTACGAATTGGATGGTAATTTAAACCTGAAAGGTCTTGATTTTTTAGGTGCCAATGCAAAAGCGATTTTGCAATCTGAATATGTAGATGTTCCCCTGTTATTGAAAGGAAATTTCGGCGGCTTCCAGATTTTTGCAGGACCACAGATTTCTTATCTGGCCTCTGCAAATCTCAAAACAACTGCAGGAGTTTTAGGCATTAATTTATTAAACAAAACCATGGATGCCACTTCACAGTTTAATCGTTGGAATGCTGGTGTGACCGGTGGTATAGGTTATCAATTTTCAAATGGCCTGAACATTTCTGCTTCTTATGATTACGGCTTATCAAAAATGGATGCCAACCATAGTGTAAACGCCTATAACAATGCTATAAAATTAGGAATAGGAATCAGCTTCTGAAATCACAACAAATCCCGGCTTTGAGCCGGGATTTTTATGGCTTTTGTTCCGGCGATCAGTCTTTATGGTGGCAGAGAGTTTTCTGGAAATAGTTGCAAATAGTGCAAACGAGAAGTTTAAGTCGTTACAACCATTCAAGCAAATCAGAAAAAGAAATTAATTTCTAAAATAAAAAGAGGCTGTCTCAAAAGTAGGCAGCCTCTTTTTTATTTTCAGAAAATCAGCTCACTTTATCCACAATTTTACTGTATAAATTAAGTAGGAAATAAAGCAACAAAAACAGCAAAGATTTTGTCTTATTAGTATGGCAAAAAAATCAACAGT
>JAICYZ010000063.1 GCA_025933935.1 Chitinophagaceae bacterium | reverse complement strand
TTACTTTTAAGATCATTTGTAATGGTCCTGAAAGTAAGATTTACTCTTGCTTTTGAGATCAGTTTTGTTGGTGGAAGCCTGTGAAGCCAATTTTCCTGTGTGGTGCCATTCATTACCAAAAGGCTTCCATGTTCCAAAACCAATTCTACTTTTTCTTTTGTTTGTTTATGCTTAAAAGCGAATTTTCGTTCTGCTCCAAAAGTCAGCGAAGCAATCGCCGCGTTCTTTTTCAGATCCGTTTCCCCATCGCTGTGCCATGCCATGCCCTCTTCTCCGGTATGATATAAATTCAGCAAACAGGAATTGAAAGTTTCTCCGGTTCTTTCTTCGGTAAAAGATTTTATTTGCAGTAATTCATTTGTCCAGGGCAATGCCAGCTTTGTAATTTTCGAATAGGTGTATTGAAATTGCTTGTCTCCATACCACGCTACCTTTCGCCTGGTAATTATTTTCTTTCCAAAAATAATGGCTTCATCATTGCGCCAATCAATGTTAGCTAAAAGCATTTGAAAGTATTGATCTGCTTCTTTTTGATTGAACAATTTTCCGTAATAATTTACTGTTCCATCTTTCGGCAGCAGGTTTCTTTTTTCATCAATTAGTGTATCAAATAAATCCATTTTTCTATTTTTTATTAGATACTTGCATTTAAAATTTGTTGCTGTTTGATTTTACTTCGTAAACATGATCATTCATTTTATTACCATCCATCATTTATGTTCCTGCATAAATTTTTGCTCCTTCCCAGCCGATAATCGCTGCTTTGCGCGTGTTTCCCCACATGTATCCTCCAAACGCTCCTGTTGATTGGATTACACGGTGACAAGGAATTAAAAATGCAACAGGATTGTTGCCAATCGCCGTGCCTACTGCTCTTGAAGCGGCAGGCCTTCCGATTTGTGCTGCAACAGTGCCGTAAGTAGAAAGTTTTCCCATCGGTATTTTCAATAAAGTTTCCCAAACTTTCAATTGGAAACCGGTACCTTTTAAATGAAGTTTTATTTCAGGAAGCTTGCTCCAGTCATTCTGGAAAATGAATAAAGCGTTTTGTTGAATCAAGTCTAATTTTCTTTGAAATGTAGCGTTGGGAAAATTTGTTTTTAAATCATTCAGAGCCTTTTCTTCATCATCTTGAAAGGCCATATAACAAACGCCTTTTTCAGTAGAAGCGACTATCAAATTGCCGAAAGGGCTTTCGGCAAAACTATAATTGATGTACAGGTTTTTACCGGCATTTTTATATTCGGCAGGAGTCATTCCTTCTACTTTTATAAACAGATCATGTAACCGGCTCGTGCTTGAAAGACCGGTTTCAATGGTGGCATCAAACAAAGTGGCTTTAGTGCCTTTCAGCATTTTTTTTGCATGTTCAACACTGATGTATTGAAGGAATTTTTTCGGGCTGGTTCCTGCCCACTCCGTAAACATTCTTTGAAAATGAGCGGGACTTACGTGTACTTTTTCTGCTACTTCATCTAAGTTGGGTTGTTGCCTGAAATTGTTCTGAATATACTCAATTGCTTCTGCGATCCTGTTAAAATTGATTGTTTCCTGCGTGTTCATTTGTTTAATATTATCATGCAAATGTCGCCGGTATTTTCCGGTCTTAAAATCCGGATTATGCGCAATTTTTATAAATGAAACCTATTTCAGCAAACAAACTAATAACGACGATTTCTTTTTATCATTTTGATCATCAAAAATGGCGCAGGCCTGAGACCTACGCCAAAAACTAAACACAGAAAAATCTTTGTTAAGCGGTATTATTGCACCTGAAATAAATTACCAAAGTGCTTTCCCATCATAGTAATCCAAAACTTTTTCCCTTAACACAAAATCATATTTCGCAATAATCAGGTTGCTCTGCGCACGATTCAGATTGTTTTTTGCAATCAGATAATCAACAGACGTAATGGCACCAGCATTGAAACGAATTTCTGCCGTACGAAAAGATTCCGCGAAAGAAGAAACCTGGCTTTGCAGTAATTTATATTTATCCGAAGAAGAAGTAAGATTTACATATGCGCGCTCAATTGATTGTTGCAACTGGGTTTTTGTATTTTGTTCAACCAGTTCATAATTTTTCAGGTCAAGTTTTGCCAGCTTGATTTGATTTCTGGTACGACTAGCATTGAAAAGCGGAACTGTTAATCCTAAATTTATTGTATAAAAAAGATTGTTGTTTAACTGGTCTCCGTAATTTATTTTTTTTGATTGATAATTATCCTGTTTTACATATACAGGATATTGTAAGCCATTTACTGTAACGTAATTTGACGATGGATTTTCTGTAGAATTTACAAAATAATCGCGGGTGGCCACACTGGAATAATTGGTATTGATACTTCCTCCGAAACTAAGTGTTGGAAATAATTGTCCTTTTACTGCCCGGATATTTTGTTCGGCGCTTTCTGTTCTAAGTTTTGTTGCTTTTACCTGCGCGAATTGTTGCAAAGCCGTTTGATAAATGCTATCAGGCGTTCCAGCATAATTAACATTAAAATTCTCTTCAGGGATTCTTTCTACTTCCAGGTTTTTATCATAGGGGATGTTCAAAAGCTGGGTGAGATTGAGTTTCATCGTTTCAAGATTGGCTTTGTTATCTACAATGGCAATCTGGTCATTGGCCAACTGTCCTTTCAGATCATAATAATCGGATGGGAGTATTGCCCCTGATTGATTTAAAACTCCAAGGCGATCAACCTGCTTTTGTGTTACCAAAACCTGCTCCTGTGATTGTTGCAAAACATCTTCGGCACTTAATACCTGCAAATAAGCAAGAATAATATTGATGGTAAGATTATCTTTTGCCTGTTGCAGTTCCATTTTGGATGCCTCGTATCCTGTCTTATTTGATTTGATTTCGTTATGTAAAGAAAAACCGTTGAACAGCAAGACATTACTGTTGGCTCCGTAATTTGCATAGCCCACTTTTTGATCAATAAATGCATTGGTGAACGGATCAATACTTCTTCCATAATTAATGCCTTCGTTAGCACTGGCATTTAGATTCGGCAACATGTTTTGCCTTGACTGGTTCAAAGTAATACCGGCTTTTTGCATGAGCAGATCCGATTGCTGAACGTTAATATTATTCTTTATACCCAATTCTATTGCCTGTTTCAAAGTCATTTTATTTTGCGCCATCACGACAAATCCTGTACATAAAAATGCTCCTATTAAAAAAACTGATTTCATATTCTTATATTCTTATTTTAGTCCTGTTAATTGTATTAATTCTTAATTCACAATTCACCACTCACCACTCATCATTCACCTAATTCATCACAATTCTTCCATCCAATAAATTGACAATCCGCTCGCCATATTCTGCATTTTTTTCAGAATGTGTTACCTGGATGATGGTTACGCCTTCATTGTTTAATTCTTTGAAAATATTCATGATCTCTTCACCTTGTTTGGAGTTAAGGTTCCCGGTGGGTTCATCTGCAAGAATCAATTTTGGTTTTACAATTAATGCCCTTGCAATTCCAACCAATTGCTGTTGACCACCGGAAAGTTGCGTAGGAAAAAGATCTTTTTTTCCAACGATCTGGAAACGATCCAGCATATCGGCAACCATAGATTTTCTTTCAGATGTTTTTATATTCTGATAAATCAATGGCGTTTCTATGTTTTCATAAACTGTTAATTCATCTATTAGATGATAAGCCTGGAACACAAAGCCAATATGCGTTTTAAAGAGTTGTGACCGTTGTTTTTCTTTTAATTTAAAAACATCTTCTCCCATAAAAGTGTAGCTTCCTTCGTTTGGTTCATCCAACATTCCGATTACATTTAGCAGCGAAGATTTTCCGGAACCAGACGGCCCCATAATTGAAATAAATTCTCCTTCGGCTACATCCAGGTGAATATCTTTTAAAACAAAAGTGCGGTTCACACCGTTGTTATACCATTTAAAAATTTTCTGTAAAGAGAGCATATTTTATTGTTTAGGTTCAAGGTTCAAAGTTCAAAGGCTCAAGGTTGAAGGTTTGCAAGTTCTCATTCAGTAAATAAAGAAATAATTCATTTTTAAATCTTCACATTATCACATCAGCACGTTATCACATTATTCACTTCTCAAACTCTTCACCGGGTTTGCTACTGCGGCTTTAATTGATTTATATCCGACGGCAACCCACGCAATGATCACCGATATTAAAATCGCTATCAAAAATATTCCCACGTTCATTTTTATCCTGAAAGTAAAATTCTGCAACCAGTGATTCATCATTAAATAAGCAACCGGAACCGCAATGACAGAGCCGACAAGAATGAGAATGGTAAATTCTTTTGAAAAAAGATAAATGATGTTTTTGACAGAAGCGCCGAGCACTTTTCTCACGCCAATCTCTTTTGTTTTTTGTATCGCCATAAACGAAACCAATCCATACAAACCAAGACATGAAATGAAGATGGCAATGCCTGCAAAGATCTTGTACAACAATTCCAGCTGGTCTTCCTGTTCGTAAAATTGTTTGATATTGTCCTCCATAAAAGAAGTGGTAAAAGCGTATTCGGGAAAATATTGATTCCATAAAGATTCAATGGCCGCTTTTGTTTTAGTAATATTTGAAGAATTTAACTTTATAGAAGTTACTCCATAATATTCTTTTCTTTCACAAAACAACGTAGGCTTTATTGCCTCGCGCAACGAACTTGTTTTAAAATCTTTTACCACTCCAACGATGGTATTCCACCTGCCGCCACCAAGACGAATTTCTTTTCCTATTGCATCCTGCGGATCTTTTAAACCCAACTGTTTTACCAAAGTTTCATTGATAACTACATCTTTTATTGTGTCACTTTTATCGTATGGTTTGCCGGTTAAAAATTGCAATTGAAAAGTTTTGAAATAATCTTCGTCAGCAAATTTGAGGCTTAGCTGAAATTTTTCATCAGGGCGATGATCAAAAGCAAAATTGGTAAACCATCCATTATCTGATGAAGGGGCATCGGCATTGAAGCTCACCGCTTTTACACCTGGCAACAGTAATAATTTTTGTTTGAATGATTGCTGCCTTGAATGCATAATGCTATCTCCGTTTGCATTGAACAAAAGCACTGCTTGCTGGTTGAAACCAAGGTCGGCGTTTTTTACAAAACTCATTTGAGTGATTGCCACAATTGTTGCAATAATTAATATTTGTGAAATGGCAAATTGCGCTACAACCAAACTTCTTCGGATAGAAATACCACCAACAGTTGCAGAAGTTATTTTATTTTTAAGAGCAAGTACCGGCCTGAACCCCGAGAGAATCAAGGCTGGATAAGTGCCGGCTAATAAAGTAACCGCCGCTCCCAAGCCAATTAAAAATAATATACTTTCCGTATTGAAAAAACCGAGTGGTTCATGAATGGAAGTGATGTGTTTTATAAAGGGAAGACAAAGAATAGAAATGAATACAGCCAGCAGAATCGAGAAGATAACAATCAAAGCCGTTTCTCCGATTATCTGCGCGAATAACTGGCGCCGGTAACTTCCCAAAACTTTTCTGATGCCAATTTCTTTACTTCTGCCTACTGCCTGGGCAGTCGATAAATTAATAAAATTGATACAAGCCATTACAATGATAAACAAGCCGATCAAAGACAATGTCCACAACGTGGCTTTACTGGTGATGTGGTCGCCAAAATTGGGAAATCTTTTATCAAAATGAACATCGCTTAAAGGCTGCAAAAAGCTGGTTTTGACACTGTTGCGCACTACATAATTTTTCTTACTGAAACTCAAAAGCCGCGCATCGATATTGGAGGCAGAAACATTTTTCGGCAACAACATAAACACCTCAAAATTGCTGGAAAGGCTGTTCCACGAATCAGCATAGGCATAGAGTTGGGCGTTTGCTTTCAGGGTTTTATAAGAAGTTATTATTGCCAAAGGAAAATCCGTATTTCCGGGAGGATCATTTATAATGCCGGATACCTTTACCGTTATTTTATTATCTAATTTCAAAAATTGTCCAACCGCATCTTTCCAATCGCCAAAGTATTTTTCAGCAAGTTTTTTTGTAAGGACGGTATTATCCGGTACTTCCAATACAGACGGTGATCCGGCAAGCCACTGATATTGGAATACCTGGAAAAATTGTGGATCTGCAAAAAAGAAACCTGTCGATTCAATGAATTTTTTATCAGAAGAAGTGGAAGCATTTTTAGTCATCACCGTCACCTGGCTTCCATAACTGGCAAATAAAGAGCCGGTGATAATTTGGGGGAAATCATTTCTGAAAGCTTCCAGCGCCGGAATCGGAACTCCCGGATTATAAGTAATGCCGTCTTCAAATTTATCCTGGGTTACTACATGATATATTTGATGATAATTTGGCTGAAAAGTATCATAACTCAATTCATATTTCACCACCGTAAAAAGTAATAAGCAAGAGGCGATACCAATAGCAAGTCCGGCGATATTTATCACAGAAAACGCTTTATGCCTCTCCAGATTTCTCAATGCGATTTTGAAATAATTTTTGAACATTTAAAACTGCTTTTTAATTTTTCAATAAATCCTGCACACTATCTTACAATTTAATGCCACTTATTTAGGTATTCACTTTCAGCAGCTTATAAAATTTAAAAAATGTCAGCTGTTCGCTTTTGATACAGTTTGTGTTTACTTTTGATACAACCATTTTTCCATCAAACAAAGAAATAACAGCAAATCCAATTTCTAACTATTTGGTATTTTATCTCATTCAATTGTAATAAAAAACCTTTTTAGCGTAGTAACATCAAATCTAAATCAAACCACCTTATCACCTTATTAATAACTGATTTTGAAAATTGAATGCGACAATCTTTGGACTCATTTTATTCTGATTACTAAAAGGAGGTTACCAGTGAGCAAACAGGCAACGAATAAAAACGTTTATGAATCATTCCAAAGTCATTGAATTTGTAAATAAGGTAATAAGATGTTTGGAAGGGGAGTTGTCGTGTTACTAAGGTAATAAGGTTGAAAATTTTTTTGCGTAAAACGATTTTGCATCATTTAATTCGTGAGTAAGGTCGCAAATTCCTTCTATGGTTGTGTTTACTTTTCACGCAATGGTTTCAGTAATAAACAAAGAAATAACCGGAATTTATGTTTCTAACTATTTGACAGTAAGTGAAAAAGATGAGGATTACCCGGTGTTGATTTTAAGAAATCCTTCTTTATTTGACAGATGTGAATATGTCCAATTCAATTATTACAGTACGTCATTCCTTCAAAACAATTTTGCGTAATACTTCTTGTTAAACTAATGATAACTATTTTCTTTTCATTTTTTATTAAGAAATTTTATATGCTACTTTTGTTTCCACTTTAAAAAAAATTCGCTTCATGAGTATAGGTTTACTTCTTTTTATTATTGCAACAATTGCGGTTCTTATTGGTTTGTATGGTATGTTTCGGAAAGCTGGTATCACTCCATGGAAAGCTTTGATACCATTATACAATACATGGTGCATGGTAGAAAAAATGCAGCTGAAAAAGATCTGGTTTTTTCTGCAACTCATTCCTATTGCCGGTCAATTTATTACCATCTGGATCAATATAAAATTTGTGGAACACTTTGGCCGCTTCGGCCTGTGGCATCATTTCCTTACGGTTTTTTTTCCTTTCATTTATTTTCCCTATCTGGGTTTTTCTGACATGGAAAGATATGCGGGCATCGCTGTCGTAAAAAATTATAAGAAAGGTGCTATTCGCGAATGGATCGATGCCGCTGTTTTTGCAATTGTTGCTGCTACACTTATCCGCACTTTTGTTTTTGAAGCTTATACAATCCCGACGCCTTCTATGGAAAAGACTTTACTGGTAAATGATTTTCTATTTGTCAGCAAATTCGCTTATGGCCCACGCATTCCGGAAACGCCGCTGGCATTGCCCTTCATGCATAATACCATTCTTGGAACCAATACAAAATCTTATGTGGAATGGATTGAACTGCCTTATACACGTTGGTTTCCAAGGCCGGTACACCGGGAAGATGTAGTGGTTTTTAATTTTCCGGTCAACGATACATTGATCAATGATGATCAGCATGGATCGCAGGTTACTTATTACCAGGAAATCCAGGCAAGGATGATGGCAGATCATATTTCTGAACAGGAAGCAAGACAGCGGGTACTGGCTCAGTATGGCGATTTGATCATTACCCGCCCTGTTGATAAAAGAGAGAATTTTATTAAAAGATGTGTGGCCATTGCAGGCGATAGTTTGCAAATTAAAAACCGTGTCATTTATATAAATGGAGTGGCGCAAACCTTGCCGGAATATCATGAGTTTAATTACCTTGTCACTACTTCCGCGCCTCTTGATCCTGATCAGTTGAATAGCGTTGGCATACAGGATACGCAAGATCCTAATAAAAACCAGGTGCAAATGATCGGAACAAATACTTATGTAATCGGGATGAGTGATGCCGAAAAGCTGCAGTTAAAAATGTTTCCTTCTGTAAAAAATATTCAACCGCAGCCGCTGGCAGAATATGATAAAAGCCCTTTCGTATTTCCTTATGAAGCGGGCAACGGCTGGTCTGTCGATGATTATGGTCCCATCTGGATTCCGAAGAAAGGCGCTACAATTCATCTTACTCCTGAAAATATCCGCCGTTATCACCGTTGTATTGACACCTATGAAGCGAATAAACTGGAAGAAAAAAACGGTCAATATTTTATCAATGATAAACCGGCGACCACCTATACTTTTAAAATGAATTATTACTGGATGATGGGAGATAACCGGCACAATTCTCTTGACAGTCGCTACTGGGGCTTCGTTCCCGAAGATCACATAGTAGGGAAGGCTTCTCTAATCTGGTTTAGTTATGGAAATAACGGGATCAGATGGAGCAGGATTTTTCAGAAAATAAGATAGTTTACGGGTCAAGGTTCATTCAATATTGACTAGGGAATATTGAATGTTTCCATTGAAATTTAAACATCAATTATTGTATAATTTACTTTGATATCGAAAGTTGAATCGTCACATTCATGAAATCTTTTATTGCTTTCCTGCTTTTAATTTCTTTGTACGCCTGCAATCAGCAGGATCATCAAACAGCAAAATCGAAATTAACACGAAGTGATTCATTAAAGATGAATAATCCACAAGCTCCGGTTTCTTTACAAAAATCATTATCTCCGGGGGATACTTCGTATTTTAAGCTCACTATGGATTCCGGCTACCATGTTACGGTTCCTATCAAAATTTCTGCGGGAAAAGAATTGTTTGCCGCTCTTTCTTCTGATGATCAAAAAGCAAACATCCGAATAAGCCAGATCGAATTTCCCGACAGTACATTTGACGGACCTTACGGAAGAGAACTGACTCATACAATAGAAACGCCTGGAAATTATAAGCTCATTATTGGTGAAGATATGATGGCGGGCGATCGCTGGAAGGGGGATTTTGTTTTAAAGGTTTGGGTGAGGTAAGTTTAAAGCCGCCGAGGTTGAAGGCTCAAGGTTGAAAGATTTGAAATGCCATGAAATAGTTGATAAAAATAATTTGCTGATGGAAAAACTGCTGTTCCTTATTGGTGTTTTGCTTGCATGGATTTCCACTTCTGCTCAGCCGGATATGGAAGTGAAATTTGATGCTCCTGCTGCTTATTTTACTCAATCGATTCCTCTTGGAAACGGGCGGCTTGGTGCGATGGTTTTTGGTAATCCAAATCATGAAAGAATCGTGCTGAACGAAAAGAGTATGTGGTCGGGTGGGATAGAGGATTCAAACAGGCCCGATGCGTATAAGAATTTGCCAGAAATCCAAAAACTGTTGCAAGAGGGGCATAATAAAGAAGCACAGGAATTGTTGCAGCAACATTTTGTTTGCGCTGGTAAAGGTTCTGGGTATGGAGCGGGAGCGCATGTGAAGTTTGGTTGTTATCAAATTTTATCTGATGCCTTTATCTCCTGGCGTGATACAGCTTCTCCGATTACAGATTATAACAGAACGCTGCAAATTGATAAAGCACTCGCCACCACTGAATGGAAAAGAAATGGGATACAATATAAAGAAGAAGTTTATGTTAGCGCTCCGCAACAGGTAATTATTATCCGCCTTTCTGCAGACAAGAAACATGCATTAAATTTTGATTTTTATTTGAACAGGAAACAGAATGCAACTTTTTCTGCCGTGAAAAACACCATTACGATGCAGGGACAATTGGATGGCGGGGACGGCGACAAGGGAATAAAATTTGCCGGTTTTGCAAAAGCAATAGCACCAGGTGGAAAAGTCACCTCTTCGGGAAATGTATTAAGGATTGATGCCGATAAGGAATGTACGATCATCATTGGCGCAGCAACCGACATGAACTGGCCTCATGTAGAAATTCGCGGCGCCGATCCGTTGCCTGTTGCACAAAAACAAGTATGTCTTGCAGCCGCTATTTCTTTCGGTGAGTTGCTGAAAAATCATATCAAAGATTTCCAATCCTTTTTCAATCGCTGTGCGCTCAGATTTAATGCGCCGGAAAATGCTTCTATTGTCAAAATGACTACTGCTCAGCGTTTGATCCGTTATGCAAACGGAAACAGCGACCCCGCTTTACCTGCATTATATTTTAATTTTGGCCGGTATCTTTTAATCTCCGCTTCCCGTCCAGGCGGCCTTCCTGCTAATCTTCAGGGATTGTGGGCAGAAGAGTATCAGACTCCGTGGAATGCCGATTATCATTTGAATATAAATGTGGAAATGAATTACTGGCCTGCCGAAATTACCAATCTTGCCGATTGCCATTTGCCCCTGATCGATTTTACAAAACTATTGGTAAAACCCGGCGAAAAAACTGCTCAGGCTTATTATCATTCAAATGGTTGGGTAGCGCATGTCATCAGCAATCCATGGAAGTTTACTGCACCGGGAGAAGGCGCCAGTTGGGGCTCTACACTCACCGGCGGTTCATGGCTGTGTGAACACCTGTGGGAGCACTATCTTTATAATCCGGATAAAAAATATCTGGCAGAAATCTACCCGGTTCTAAAGGGGGCGACGCGTTTTTATACCAGTATTTTAATCGAAGATCCTCAAACAAAATGGCTGGTAACAGCTCCGTCCAATTCTCCTGAAAATTCTTATAAGATGGATGATGGATTTGTTGGACAAACGTGCATGGGGCCAACAATGGATATGCAAATAGGACGTGAACTTTTGGGCAATACCATCGCTGCTGCCAAAATACTCCACGTAGATAACCCGTGGATCGATTCATTGCAAAAAATACGAAAGCGTCTCGCTCCCGATCAGGTCAGTAAAAAATATGGTGGCATCCAGGAGTGGCTGCGTGATTATGATGAAACAGAGCCTCATCACCGGCATGTATCTCAGTTGTTTGGGCTGTATCCATATGATGAAATTAATGAGGAAACGCCGGTATTAGAGACAGCTGCCCGCAAAACGCTGGAACGACGGGGTGATGAAGGCACGGGTTGGTCCCGCGCCTGGAAAATTAATTTTTGGGCACGACTGCACGATGGCGATCATGCTTTGAAAATGCTGAAGGGCTTGCTGCAACCTGCTTTTGAGGCAAACGATATTTCCACAAATAAAGGTGCCGGCACATATTCAAATCTTTTCTGCGCGCATCCTCCGTTTCAGATTGATGGAAATTTTGGCGGCACTGCCGGTATTGCGGAAATGCTTCTGCAAAGCAGCGGCCCAAATAATGCCATCCGTTTTCTTCCAGCACTTCCCAGCAATAAAGACTGGGCCTCAGGGAAAGTAACGGGCATGTGTACACGAAATGGATTCCAAGTAAGTTATGAATGGAAGAATGGAAAGCTAACCAAGGCAACGATTCATTCCAAAGCCGGTGCTGTTTGTTATCTGTGCCTTCCGGACGGCTTGCACGTGTATGATATGAAGGGAAAAAAAATTCCGGTAATATTTTTGGAAAATGGTGTTGTAAAATTTGAAAGTAAGAAGGGAGCAATGGTTACCGTGCGATAAAAACGAGAAGGCAAGACCCTATATTTATTCATAAAAATCCGGGGAATTTTAAAGTGACACCTTTTCGAAAAGATGTCACCTTGAAAGTTTAGATTCATCACACTTCTTCCAAAATGCCTTTTGAAAAGAAGGCTTCCAGTTCCTTTAACGTTTCTGTATTTGTCTGAATATCTTTTGTTATTTCTCCCTTATTTAACACCACGATCCTTGAGCATACTTCTGTTGTATGGATCAGGTCATGACTGGAAATTAAAAAAGTCGTATTTTTTTGCGCTGCCAACTCCCTGATAATCCCCTTCAATCTGTATTGGGTAGTAGGGTCGAGGTTGGCAAATGGTTCATCCAGGATGATCACTTGCGGCATGCCAATCAGCGCTCCAACGATACCAGCTTTTTTCTGATTTCCTTTGGAAAGATCCCGGATGTATTTTCTTTTGTTTAAAATTTCACCGTTAAACAAATCTGAAAACTGCCGTAAAAATTGATTGACATCTGATTTATTCAGTCCGCGCAATTCGCCGATAAAATAAAAGTATTCCTCAGGAGTAAGATAACCGATCAAAAAACTTTCATCTATAAATGCGCCTGTAAATCGTTTCCAGTCTTCACTCTGATTTACAATGATTCCATTGTTCGAAACACTTCCTGAGTTGGGTGCAATCAGATCGAGTATGAGACTGAACAAAGTCGTTTTGCCGGCGCCGTTATTTCCTACCAGCCCAAAGGATTGACCTGTCGGTATTTGCAGCCCGGGAATATTTAAAACAGTTACATGGTTATAGATTTTCTTTAAATTTTCAATTGAGATCATAGCGTTAATTTTTAATTTTTTTGTTTGTATGCTGCGAGCGTTGCATATTTTTCTTTTTTGTAAATATTTTGAATGATGCGGAACATTTTGTTTCTAAAGGCGAGACCTAATACACCAAGAACAGCTACCGCCAAATATCCGGCTGTCACATTCCACGTCCGGTTAAAGATGTAAAATATCAGTAACGGCAACAGCATTTTTGGAAGTGCAATAAGGAAAGTTTGCAGGTTGAATGCCTTTTTATCACCAAACACTTTTTTGCCCGCAGCAAGGTCGATCGGCGTTTTTACATACGCGCCACCGAGCAATACCAGGTGCGCATTCACCCCAATATTGTAGATGCCTGCCGCAATAATTGCCAGGTAAATTTTCCATCCCATAAATAAATAAAATGAAGCGAGAATGATGCTGGCACAAGTGGCAATAACGATCAGCCACCATTTGGAAGTAAGGTATTCTTTATACCTGATATTCTGACTCATCATCAGTGGGTAATAAGCACTGTCCCAGCTTGGAACAAAACCGCCGAAAGTAAAAAGAAAGCCACCGGTAACAAACAAGCCGGCAAACAACCTCCACGTTTCGCTTTCATAGGTTTTATTGGTCAAGATCAATAGTCCATAAAAAAGGAACAATACACTGATTAATAACGTTGACTTTGACCGCTTGTTGCGAATGATGAGTTTGATGTCGTTCTTTAAAAACGTTCCGAGTGTTCCGTATTTTTCAAGCCATGTAAAATTTTCCGTTTGCGCGTCTTTCAGTCTTGGCTGTACTGCTTCGTCGGTACGAAGGACATTTTTAAAATAAGAAAAACAATAACGAAACAGCAAAAGTGGTAACAACAGCATTGCGAAACCCAACAACGGGGAACTGTAGAAGGCCTGAAAAACCGGTGTTGAATAAATGGTAATATCGAGCCACTTATAATATTGCAATACAGCAAAAGAAACAAGCACGATCAGCACGACAGTAAACACTCGGTCAAGATTATCTATCAAAAGATTCAGATAATTGTTGAAAAAAACCAAAGACAGAATAGCCACGTGCCACGATAATACCTGGAGCACCGGGTAACCATTCGCGATCAGCACAATACTGAAAGGCAAAAAGAAAAAAGCAGGATAAATATTGAAAAAAGAAACGGCCGTTTTGCCGAGGAAAAAAGACACGATCTTCCCTTTTTTCACAGGTAGTGTTAGAAACGGCTTTACATACATGATCGGTGATTTTTGTAAAAAATATCTGATCACCAGATCGAGTAGCCACCAATAAACCAGGTATTTATTCACAGTAGATAACGGTTCCAGGTTTTTTTCCTTCAGCATATAAAAAACACCTACTCCCAAGGCCAGGATCATCACCAGGTAAAAAGCGGCAAAAATTCCTAAAATGATTTTCAACGCCAGATTTAGTTTAAAAGAAGCGGACCTGGAAAAGGCTTTCCATTCTAAAGAGAGAAATGTTTTGATCATGGTAAACAGTTGGGTTTTTAGAAGCTGACACGATAAAGATAGGAAGAAGTTTAAAAAAAAAACAGCAGAACCGGCAAATCTTAAAAAGATCTGAATAGTCCTCAACAAACGAACAAATATCAGCTTTTTGTCTTTACCGGACTTTAGTTTTTACCAGCCCTCCCGACCTAACAGCAGCGGCAGAGAACAATTTTAAGGTCACTTCTCATAAATATAAAATTCAATACGCTTGATTTTTAGAAGTACATGCAACGTTTCGAACATTTACTTTGTCAATTAAAAAACCTGGCATGAAATCGATTCAACATTTATTTTTTATTGCTTTAGCACTTTTAATATTTGACTCTTCCTGTAAAAAGAGCAATGACATTCCTACATCCATATTAGGAAAATGGAATATCAAAATGGATTCTTTATATGTTGGAGTTGGTCCAAATAATCATGAAGTTTCTTACATTGGACAATCAAGAGATTATTTCGATTTTAGTTCCGACGGACACCTTTATGTAATGGAGAATTCTATATCAGACACTTTGAAATATACATTAACTCAGGGCATTGTTCTGGTTCAAAGTTTTGGCTCTGGCGAGGGGAAAGGCGAATTCCCGTCAGCTTCAGCTAAAGATTTGATTATTACCTCAGCGTATCTTTATACACCCGGCGGGATATTTGGCAGAACAGTTTATTTGACAAGATAGAGTCAATCCTTTAATATTCATCTATCACAAGAACGAGTTACTAACATACAATATTTTTGTGTGCTACCTCATCTCCAATTGCCAACTTTTCGGATCCGTTGGCTATCCTTTACTGTTTGGTTAATAATATTCTTTATCGACATTTATCTCTCAATTGTTTGTAAGTTTGTTATATGCATTTAAAAACAATTCACCATGTCAAATAAAATTTATCTTCCCATCCTTTTAGGGCTTTTGCTCTTTGTTTCCAGCAATAGCTTTGCCCAATCCGAGGCATTGTCAAAAGGTGCGATAGCGCCGATGTTTACTGCAAAGGCCAGCCAGGCCGGTAATGAATTCACTTTTGCATTAAAAAAAGCCCTTGCCAAAGGCCCTGTTGTCTTATACTTCTATCCTTCTGCCTACACGGGAGGCTGTGATTTGGAGGCGCATACATTTGCTCAACTTAAGGATAAATTTACCGCAGCAGGAGCCACCATTATTGGTGTATCAGCAGACGATATTCAGCGTTTGAATTCATTCTCATCCAGTCCGGATTATTGTGCAGGAAAATTTGCTGTAGCTTCTGATCCCGATGGCAAAATTGCAGCAACTTATGGGTTGACGTTGACGCCTCCTCAACCGGGAGTTAAAGATGTACGCGGCGTGCAGGTTACACACGGCTTCATTCCGCGCACAACGTTCGTCATTGATAAAAATGACAAAATTGTAGCGGTCTTTTCATCGAAAACCGACCACATATCGCCGGATGAACACGTAAAAAAATCTTTGGCAATTGTATCGGAACTGTAATAAGCAAAGAAGGGGTCCGGCTTGTTCACAGTTAAATACTAAAAGAAAAATTTTTGGCAGGTAGCTTTTCTGTATTTTAATTTCTAAAAATTTAAAAAGCCTGTAAATACTGGATTTACAGGCTTCATTAATTTGTTTGAATGCTGTTTTGTCGGGTAGACAAGATTCGAACTTGCGACCCCACGCCCCCCAGACGTGTGCGCTACCGGGCTGCGCCACTAACCGTTTTTTGAGTTTTGCAAATCTAAGTTAAAAGAAGATTTAAATGATACAACTGAATCCACGACTTGTAAGAAAGCAGAAATAACGAATATTTGTTCGTTTGTTGAATTATACGCCAAACGAACTTCCACAACCACAAGTGGTATTTGCATTTGGATTTTTGAAAGTAAAGCCTCTCGCGTTTAAT
>JAICYZ010000319.1 GCA_025933935.1 Chitinophagaceae bacterium | reverse complement strand
ATGCTGGCGGTAAATTTAAAAGATTCGGCCTTGGTTAATGAACCGCTGGAACAGGGAATGACATGGGGGAAAGTGGACGTCCGATTATGGCCGCATGTTCCGGGTATTCAACGATCCGGTACTGTACCTCAATGGCAGGATATAGAAACGACAAGTTATGTAAAGCTAAACGGACTACTTGACGTGGAGGGCAGAAAGAAACAATGGTACGGAGATGTTTTAAATTTTTGGGGAAATGAGCAGACCACTCCATCTGCGATACCAGAAATAAGAATTTTAAAACCTGCGCTACTTACGTTCCCTAATGACAAACTGGTATATCATGTAGTGTACAAAGAGAAAAATAGCAACCTTTGGAAGCTGTTTAATGGTGATGAAATGAATATCAGATTTGAATGGTATCTGGTAAGAGTGGATCGATATGGAAATACTATGTTTATGAATCGCGTAAGCAATGAGCGGTATCTTGAGCTAAAAATTCCGCCGAATCCTCAATATTACAGATTATATGTTGAAGCAATTTCTGGCCAAGATGTAAAGATGATAAATACTACGTTAAACACTCCGTTAGAATAATGTAAACTTTAGTCCAACCGGTAGGTATAAAACTTTGTTTTCTTTACTTTTCCAACCAACCCAACAGCGCATTTCCATAGGCTTTGCAACAGCAGGCCCGGGTGTTTTATCAAATGTTTGTTTGTATTTGAATAGAGAAGATGCTAAATGTTTACTGCTGTTAAAGACGACATACTCGACTAACGTCCACATTTATTGAATAAGCAGATGGCATAGAATGTCGCATACTATTATCATTCATGTTCATTTTATGCCATAAGCACGGTATTCCGGTAAAGAAACAAATAATTCAAATTCTTATTTTCTCCGACTGTTTACGACATACATTTATCGAACAGACGAAACGTCTAAATCACACATCGTACATCAGACATTTTACATTATTGGATATCACATTTACTTGATTTTGTATCTGAATCCGCCATACATGAGTCTTCCACTGACCGGCCCCCAAACCATCGAAGCATCAAAATATTCACCAAATGGTTCATCTGCTGCAATGATTACATTCTTCTGAAAATAATTTGTAAGGTTTTCTCCGCCGACATAAATTTCAAATGCTTTGTTTTTTCCAAAAGATTTACTCACCTGTGCATTCATGGAAATGTAGCCGGATGAATAGTCAGGCATACGATACTGAAGTGGATTTTCAGCAGTTGATGGAATGCGTTTTCTTCCGACATAATTAATCGTGTAATCAAATTTCCAGGATTTCATAGTATATCCAAAGTTGGCAAAGGCACGGTTCTTTGCTGTAAATGGTTTTTCCAAAAGTTGGGAACCGTAAGTTGTTTTTACATCAAATAAGCGATAGGCCAACCGCACATCTAAGTCTTTTACCGGAATTAAATTCAATTCGCTTTGAAAACTATTCGAGAAAGATTTTCCCTGTAAATTATAAAACTTTATTTGTCGTGCATCTTCCAAATCCGCAACTACCTGGTTGATAAAATCATTTCTGTAAAAATCAAAGCTTAGCATGGCATCTCTTTCAAAAAGTTTAAATTTCTGGTCAATGCTGATGCCTTTATTCCATGCTACCTCAGGCTTTAATCCATACGCTTTGTTTTCATTATCCGAAACAATATTTACAGTTCTTGCACTGACAAGCGCGCCCATATTTTCAGCGAAAATATTGGCAGTTCTTTGTCCCCGGCCTGCGCTAATCCTGATAGTTGTTCCCTTGAGTGGCACATATCTTACATTCAATCGCGGTGTAGTAAACCATCCATACAGGTTATTGTGATCTTCACGTAAACCGGCGACAGCGCTAAATTTATCGTTCATAGTATAGGTATATTCGAAGAAAGCGCCGGGCACAATTTCATTTCTTTTGAAAATTTCGGTTTTATACAGTTCATTGTATTTGTCGGCCGTAAGGCTTAATCCTGTTCTGAATTTGTGAGCAGAACTAACAATGATACTTTGGTAAATGAGATTTGAATAAAAATTACTTTGATGAGCATTATACTTTATCAAACCAAAATAAGAATCCTGCTGATGATCAAATCCGGAAAGTTGCAAGCCAATACTTTGATATTTTTTTTCCGGAAAAATATAACCGATTTTAGCAAAGCCTTCATAACGATTTGTTTTTATACCCAGGCCATAAGAATTGGTGGTTAATTTGTCTGAAATGTTGTAATTCATTTCTCCTCCTGTTTTGTCATCTGCCAGAATTTTAGCGCCAAAATGAATCTCCAGACCTTTTTGATTTGAATATTTCCATTTGTTGATTGCGCTAAATAAATTTCCCGTCGGCAGATCCCGAAAACCATCTTTATTCTCGTCCACTTTATTATTTAAAAAATCATCATGCAGCAACAGTATCGTTGACCATTTATCATTTAAATGCTGCGCCAGGTTTGCGTTCAAATCAGTTTTGCCCATATCGTTTAAATAACCATTCAGATAAAGCTTTTCAGCCGTTTCGGGATCTTTTAATTCAACATTGATCTGGCCTGCAATGCTTTCATAACCATTAGCGACCGAACCGGTGCCTTTGCTCAATTGAATACTTTCTATCCATGGACCAGCGATGCTATTAAGGCCAAGAGGTGTTGCAATTCCGCGTGGCCCGGGAAGGTTTTCTACAGTAAGTTGCGTGTAGATTCCTGCCAGTCCCAGCAATTGAATTTGTTTGGAACCGGTAACAGCATCACTGTAACTCACGTCTACACTTGGATTGGTTTCGAAACTCTCACTCAGATTACAACACGCGGCTTTCAGTAAATCCTTCGAATTGATCATCAGGCTTCTTACGGCACCGAGATCGTTTATGTAGGAATATTTTGGTTTGCCTTTAATTTTTATTGCTTTCAATTGCCCGTTAGCTGCAAGTACAATCTGTAACTGATGTGCGTTATTAACGTCGATTGAGTCAGATTGGTAACCGGTATAACTGACAATTAATTTTGAACCGGCTTTATTTTCTGAAATCGAAAAAGCGCCGTGTTTATCAGAAATTGTTCCCTCTTGTGTACCCGCCCAAACAATACTTGCTCCGGCCAGGGGAATAAAATTTCCTTTGTTATCTTCTGAAACAACCACTCCATTTATTGTGTGCGAACTGTTGATTGCTGTAGAATGTTCTTCATCGTTTTCTACTACATCCCGGTAGTGGCAACATTCCGGTAACGCATTATATATTTTATCATCCGCTTTTTGAAATTCAAGATCATGACCTGCTGTAAGTACTTTCGATTTTATTTTTTCAAGATTTATAATTGAAGGATCATAAATCACTGCGAGCATTTCTGTTTGTACATTCCAGTTTGCAGATTCGATTCCTTTTACTTTCAGCGCTTTTTCAATGCGTTGCTTGCATTGAATACATTCGCCATAAACTTTGAACGACGCAGAACTGTCAGCAGGGTTTTTTTGTGCATTTGCAGAAAGAAAAGTAAATACGGATACGATTATCAGAAATAAATATTTATTGAAATTGTCATCCATAGCACGTTTGCGGGATCTTCTTATATTATTTTTTGAAGTTTTCATAATTTTTTTTGATCTGTTCATCTTCTTATTATCATCTATCGAAATGGATAGGTGAATTGATTCTATTTGTTAATCAGGTAGCTTTTAAAGTGCTGGTACTAAAATAACCAGCTCATCTTAAAAATGATTTTTTAAGATTCGAAAGAAAGAAAGTGAAATCACATCAGAAAGGTGCAGTATAAAACACAGAAGTCTATTTTACTTCGAAGAGGCGTATAGCTTTCAGGAATTTTAGTTTGAGTTTCTAAAAGGGTATCATGTGTATTTAAAGAAAAAGTTTTGGGTAAAAAGGCACTTGCAAAACATGTCTTTTGAAAAAATACTTCGGGAAGAGTTTGATCATTGTGGATTTTCAAAACTTTAATGTGGCTGCTACAACAATCATTTGCCGCGTTGTTATGCATACCGCATTTCTCACATTTATTAGCGTCTTTTTCTATGAGACTCCATCCTATCGTTTTGCCCATACATTGCTGCATATAGACAGTAGCTCCGGAAGAGGAAGCCAGGTAGGCAAAGGTTAATATGAGCAGAAGGAGTTTTTTCATCAGCTAAAATGCAAAGATAATTCTTATTTTTTT
>JAICYZ010000277.1 GCA_025933935.1 Chitinophagaceae bacterium | reverse complement strand
TTTGTGAAACCTGTCCGGTATCAGAATGCATTGGTTCCGGAATTTTATCAGGATAGTCAACAGGCAGCGTCCGTTTACGATAAGTGGCTATTGCCGTATTCAACGCGATGCGGTACATCCATGAGCTTATTTTCGATTCGCTTTTGAATGATGGATAAGATTTCCACAACTGGTAAACAATTTCCTGGAACAGATCTTCCTGGTCTTCCCTCGTGTCGCGGTATGTTTTGCAAACCTTATAAATGATTCTTTGGTTTTCATGGATTATGTTTAAAAATTCTTTTTCGGTGCTGTCATTCCTTTTTATCATTCTTCTGGAATTATTCTTTGCTAAATATAAGTTGTGAAAAGAGTAGAAAAACTTACACTTTTAAAAAATATTTTTAAGAGGCATCATAAAATAATTGCCGGTATTATAAAAAAAAATTCCAACTTTATTATAGAATAATTTATAGGGACGGGAACTAACTATAATTGTGTTGCATTAAAAGGATTTCTGAAACGGAACGAAAATTTAAGTATGCAATTTTTATAAAAAACCTTTAGAGGGTGAAAAAACTTATCGCCTTTTTATCGATCATTTGTGCATCAGGCCTCGTGATGGTCACCATTTACAATCTGATCGTAGATGCCAAAAGCTGGGGCGCGGATATTCCAGCTTCTATTCAAACGGTACGCGATTATTATAAAAATGTGGACCCAAGGAATTTCTTTGCCATCATCGCTCCCATTAATATGGTGCTGATCGTGTTGAGCATCATTTTATTCTGGAAAAACCGGCATCCCATACGTACTTATTTCATTATTTCATTTTTGCTTTATGCGATCATAGCCGCTTTAACCTTCGTATATTTTGTTCCGCGTGACAGGATCATTTTTACGATGCCGCTTGAAGGGCATCTTGAAGAAATAAAAACGGCTTTATCGCAATGGAAGAATATGAACTGGCTGCGAACGCTTTTGGGATTGACCGGGGTCATGTTTAGCATAAAAGCGCTTGATACCTTTTATAAAATTCATTCCTGATCTGAAATGGATTTTTTGCTGATAACCTGGATGATGTATGAATATGATAATCCGTGCTAATATTGGGAGACAACTGGATATCTTCCATGATAATAGCGACATTATCTATATGCGAAAGAAAACGTTCCTCACTATCAGCTATCTGCTGACAGGCATGAAGGTCATTGGCAACTCTACCAAACGGTCTTTTAGTTAAATCATCGGTTTTCTTAAGCAGGTTCCATGTTCGCAGCTACGATCCGCTGTTTCCTGGCAGGTGCTTTTCCCCCAAGAACAAATCCCCAAACTACAAAGGCGAAGCATCCTAAACCTGCGCCGATAAATAAAGGGTTCCAGAATGAAGTGGAAACCAGCGACCAGAAAATGGCAATCGTTGGCATTAAAGCCGCTACTGCAGTTGCCCTTAATACATTGCGGCTTACGATTTCGCCGGCAAGGGCAAAAAGCAGCACACATAATGCTAGTATATCAAAACCACCATGCAGCCACACATGACTGGAGAATATAGTTTTTGCCTCAATGCCGGTTTGCGTTTGAAAAATGTCCATCATTTTCGGATAAAAAATGGTGATCAGGCCGAAAACCAGCCAATAGGCGCACATGCAGCCGAAATAAATTTTTGTTCTTTTAGAATTGTCGCTTGCCATAGTTTTAAGTGTTGTTTTAATTATGATGATTATTGATGTTGCAATCGTAAAAATCAATATTGCTGGTTAAGAAGTCGGTTTAAGCTGCTTCAATGTCAGTCATCAATTCTTTAAAGCTATAGGCTAAGCATTCGTTCCGTAAGATTGCCGCTTTCACTTTTTTTGAAAAAGGCTTTTACCAGACAATGGTACAAAAAAAGTTTTATTCGAAAATCAGTTATTTGTCAAGATATTTTTAATTGTCCCTACATAATTCCAGATACGCTCCGGCAGCGTGTCGCTGGCATCAATATTGTTTTAAAAAGCCAAAATCTAAACCCGTTCGTTTAAGATAAATTATCATGGAAACGGAAAAAAAATCTAAAGAGATCGTCTTGTCATTTTTAGAAGCTTTAAATAAAGAAGATTTTAAAAAAGCAAAAGAATGTCTGAATAAAGATTTTACATTCAGAGGTCCAATGGGTGAAAGAAACGGTGCAGCCGAATACGTGGAGGATATGAAAAAAATGAAGTTCAAATATGAAATTGATAAGGCATTTGCCGACGATGAGGATGTATGTATTATTTATGAAATTGACATGTCGGGCAAAGCGAAAATACCAACCAGCGGGCTTTACCATCTGAATAATGGAAAGATAAGTTCACTAAACGTATTTTTTGATCCCCGCCCGCTTTTGAAAGATAAATAGTTGCAGCTTAAGCCAAACGAAACGGATGCCTTCCGCTTCGAAAAGTAAAACTTCAGTGCAGTAAATGAAGAAATAGTTAGCTTTATTAATTCAAATAAAGGCATTATGATCAAGCCCGGTGTTGCTGGATTTTGAACACATCGCGTACCTGCATCACTTAAGGCAAATACACGCCCCTGTCCATCACAGAAACCTGCTAATATCTGCTGGAATATCAACATAACGGGCACTCTTTCATTCCTAAAAATAAACGGTGATAAAATATGTTGAATCTTTTACCTTCACAGTAACCAAACATTCAATATGAAAAGAATTTTAGCTACAGCGTTTTTCCTGGTCATTGCTGCAGGTGCTTTCGCACAGGAAGACAGCGGCTCGCATTATGATCAGCACATGGCATTTCATCCTTTCTTTTATCCTTTTCACGGCAATGAGTATCGCAGCGCAAGTGGTAAGCCCGGCCCACGTTACTGGCAAAACCGGGCGGATTATAAAATCAACGTCTCATTAGACACGACGCAAAAAACGGTTTCCGGTTCGGTAGTCATAAATTATAAGAACAACAGCCCCGATGCGCTCAAGTTTTTATGGCTGCAACTGGATCAGAATATTTATCGTGAAGACAGCCGCGCACAGTCTACCACACTCATCACTGGCGGCCGATGGGCCAACAAGGAATTTACACAGGGTGATGAATTAAAATCGGTGGAAGTGGTGATGAATGGCAAAACCTATAAAGCAAAATACAACGTATCAGATACCCGAATGCAATTGTGGCTCCCTAAAGAACTGCCGGCGACAACAGGAGCTATTCAAATAAAAATTAATTATACGTTTTCAGTTCCCCAATACGGAACCGACAGGATGGGACGGCTGGATACAAAGAACGGCTGGATCTATGAAATAGCGCAGTGGTATCCGCGGATGTGTGTGTATGATGATATTGAAGGATGGAACACCCTACCCTACCTCGGCGCCGGTGAATTTTACCTGGAATATGGAAATATAGATTACTCCATTACGGCTCCATCGAACCTCATCATAGTTGGTTCAGGAGAATTGCAAAATCCTGCGGAAGTGCTCACTTCTACTGTAAGGGACCGTCTGAAGCAGGCGCGCAACAGTGATAAAACCGTTACTATTATCAGCGCAAACGAATTGAACGGTTCGGCTTACCATCCTGCAAAAGCAAACCTCACCTGGCATTTTGTATGCAACCAGACACGTGATGTGGCGTGGGCAGCTTCGAAAGCTTTTATCTGGGATGCGGCAAGGATCAATTTGCCGAGTGGTAAAAAAGCTTTGGCGCAATCGGTTTATCCGGTTGAAAGCGCTACCGACAGCGGCTGGAAAAGATCGACAGAATTTGTAAAAGGCGCTATTGAATTGTATTCCAAAGAATGGTATGAATTTACATATCCATCAGCAACGAATGTGGCAGGAATCGTAGGTGGTATGGAATACCCGGGCATCGTATTCTGCTCATCAAAAAGCACCGGTGAAGGCCTATGGGGCGTTACCAATCACGAGTTTGGCCACAACTGGTTTCCAATGATCGTAGGCTCCAACGAGCGTAAGTATCCATGGATGGACGAAGGATTCAACACATTTATCAATGGGGTAGATACAAAAGTCTTTAACCACGGAGAGTTTTATGAGAAAAGTGACCTTCAGCAACAGGCTCCGTTTATGTTTAAAGAAGACGCTGATCCGATCATGACCATTCCTGACGTAACGCAACAAAATTTTTTAGGAATGGCGGCTTATGATAAACCGGCGACAGGTTTGGACATTTTGCGCAAACACATCCTTGGGGTGGAACGGTTTGATTCCGCATTCAGGATCTATATCGACCGTTGGGCTTTTAAACATCCGACGCCATGGGATTTTTTCAGAACCATGGAAAATGTGAGCGGTGAAGATCTCAGTTATTTCTGGCGTGGCTGGTTCATGACCAATTCAAAACTCGACCAGGAAGTAACCGATGTGAAATATGAAGACAATGATCCAACAAAAGGAGCTTTGATCACGCTGGTAAATAATGAGCAAATGGTGTTGCCTGTACCATTGGTGATCCAACAGGAAAACGGTAAAACGGATTCCCTTACGCTTCCCGTAGAGATCTGGCAGCGAGGAGGAACCTGGACTTTCCATTATCCTTCTACCTCGCCGATCAAAAAGGTAACTATTGATCCGGAACATGATTACCCTGATATCAATCCTGCAAACAATACTTTTAAAGCAGCTCCTTGAAAACCCGTTCCACAAGGCCTTTCAGCAATAGATGTGATCAGCAATTATCTCAAAGCCATCGGCGGAACAGATAAAATAAAAGCGGTCAAAGATTATTCTTACACTGCAAAAGGAAACGTGCAGGGACAGGAAATCGAATATGTAAACAAGTACAAAGTGCCCGGCAAGATGCTATTGATGATCAGCCTGCCGGCTTCAAAACAGGTTTTACAAAAAGTGTTGGTGAATGGCAAAAATATCACGTTGTCCGCAATGGGCCAGGAACATGTCCTTGACAGCGCCACCAAAGACCGGTTGAAGGAAGAGGCCATGCCCTTTCCTGAAACTGAATTTGTAAAACCATCGAATCAATTAACCTTAAACCCAATG
>JAICYZ010000433.1 GCA_025933935.1 Chitinophagaceae bacterium | reverse complement strand
TTATACTTTTTCATACGATGCAAAACCATCGTTACCCGACTCAATTCAACTAATTCACTGGGATGTGTATATGAATCCACAAACCCATCTTATAGAAAGGATTTATTTGGTCAAAGAAAAAGATTCAGCAGGCAATAATATCACCACCCAATTAACCTGGGTAGTCAATAAGTATTTTAATATAAGAGATATAACACAGTCAGCAGGAAAGGAAACACAGGTGAGTGAGAAGAAAATGATTTGGAACTTTGAGGATTAATCAAAATCACCTGAAATGAAATTAAAATATGACTGCAGAAATTTTCCAGACCATAATTAAAACACTACCGAATAACCCGGGCATTTATAAATACTTTGACGAGGCAAATGAGCTTATTTATGTAGGAAAAGCAAAAAACATAAGAAAAAGAGTAAGTTCTTATTTCACCAAAACATTCACCGGCTATAAAACCCATGAACTCGTAAGGCGAATTGGCCATATTGAGTTCACTATTGTCGACAGCGAACAGGATGCTTTTCTCCTTGAAAATTCATTAATAAAGCAATTTCAGCCAAAGTTCAATATCAACCTGAAAGATGATAAAAGCTATCCGTATATCGTGGTTAAAAATGAACCCTTTCCACGAATTTTTTTAACGCGCAATAAGATTAATGACGGCTCTCAATATCTTGGTCCGTTCACCTCGGTAGGAAGAGTGCGCGAATTATTGAGTTTTATAAAAGAATTTATCCCGCTTCGCACCTGCAAGCTCAATCTTACTGAAAGTAATATTCTCAGGCAAAAATTTAAAGTCTGTCTTGAATACCATCTTGGAAATTGCAAAGGCCCCTGCGAAGGGCTGCAATCAAAAGAAGATTATGAAGAAGGTTTGCAACAGGTAAAACAAATCATCAAAGGCAATTTGGCTCCGGTAATACAGCGCTACAGGGAAGAAATGAATTATTATTCAGAACAATTGCAATTTGAAAAAGCCGCTGTAATAAAAAAGAAAATTGAAGGCCTCGAAAATTACCAGGCCAGGTCTGTAGTGGTAAGTAAATCAATTTCAAATGTGGATGTATTTTCCATATTGAGAGAAAAAAACACGGCTTATATCAACTACCTGATGGTGCAAAACGGAACGATAATCCAAACGCACACTATTACACTGGAGCCCAAACTGGACGAAACAGATGAAGAAATTTTAAGCCTTGCCATTACCGACCTCCGGCAAAAATTTAGTAGCGAGGCCACGGAAATTGTAATTCCTTTTGAAATTGATTTTACGGGTGAAGGAATTTCCGTAACGGTGCCTAAAGCAGGAGATAAGAAAAAACTGCTTGATCTTTCAGAAAAGAATGTCAACTATTTTATGGCTGAGATGAAGCGAAAGAAAATGCTTCGTCTTGAAGGTAAAACCGGTGAAGAAAAGACGCAGGTTTTAAACCAGCTAAAAAATGACTTGCATCTTCCGGCCTTTCCTGCTCAAATTGAGTGTTTTGATAATTCAAACTTCCAGGGTAGTTTCCCCGTTGCAGCAATGGTTTTTTTCAGAAACGGCCTGCCCGATAAAAATGAATACCGGCGGTTCAATATTAAAACTGTAACAGGTATAAATGATTTTGCCAGCATGAAAGAAGTGGTTACAAGAAGATATAAAAGATTGCTCAGGGACGATCTCCCCTTGCCGCAACTAATAATTATTGACGGCGGGAAAGGCCAGCTTAGTGCAGCAGTGGAAGGTTTGCACGAAATTGGAATGACAGGCAAAACAACTGTAGTAGGACTTGCGAAAAATGAAGAAGAGATTTTTTTTCCGGGCGATACAGAATCCATTAACCTGCCCTGGGATAGTGAAAGCCTTAAGCTAATCAGAAGAATCCGCGATGAGGTGCATCGATTCGGCATTACGTTTCACCGGAACCAGCGAAGCCGCGGCACTTTT
>JAICYZ010000224.1 GCA_025933935.1 Chitinophagaceae bacterium | reverse complement strand
GGCCTCACTCCAGGTTCCGTTGGGATTCCAGTGCCATACTTCACCTGCCAATTCTGTTCTAAGCCGATAGCTCACCGGTTTAAGCCCAACCGTTTTCATTGCTTCAACACTTTCAGGATTCAGTGTTTTTCGGATTCCTCCTTTTAATTGTCCGTCAAAATCTCCACCAATAGTTTTTGAAGGAATAAAAGAATTAACCGGTTCGCCCGGTGTATAAAGAATGCGAATTTTGTTTCTGCTATTCTGCGCTGTTACAGGCAAATAAAAACAAATTACCAGAAGAAAAAATGGAATTTTTATCAAATAAAATTTTAACGGCAACAGTTTTTCATTTTTCATAACTGGAAAGAACCTTCACTTCTGATTTTCATCTTCTGATTTAGAAGTATGCGAGTCATCGATGGAGATTATGGTTTTGCCTCAAAACTATGATAACAAATCTTTTTCTTCAGGAAAGAAAATATTCTTAACAAGTTTCTCAAAAGAAAAGATTTATTTTTCAACTTGGTTACATTTTTAATTTAATAAAAAATAAGTGGAACATTTACAGGAGTATTTTATGAAACAAGCTCTGAAAGAGGCATACAGGGCATTTGATGCCGATGAGGTACCCATCGGGGCAGTGATTGTAATGAACGGAAAAATAATTGCGCGTGGTTTCAACCAGGTAGAAACTTTGAATGATTCTACTGCTCATGCAGAAATCATCGCGCTTACTTCTGCCTTTAATTTTTTAGGTTCAAAATATCTGCCTGAAGCAGCCATTTATGTTACGATCGAACCTTGTACCATGTGTTGCGGCGCTTTATATTGGAGCAAAATTGGTAAGTTAGTATACGGTGCTTCTGATCCAAAACACGGCGGACTTTCATTACACTCAGAAAAAAATAAAAATCTTTTACATCCAAAAACCGAAATTATAAAAGATGTTTTAGCGGATGAATGCCGCATATTGCTGACAGATTTTTTCAGGAAAAGAAGATGATTACAGGGCATAGAATTTGTGCAAAGATTTGCGATTTCGTTTTCGCGAAAAGGAAATAAAAGTTTCGGTTCATGTTTTTGTAGCAGATACTCAGTAAATTTGAAACTATCGATTGATTACTCACTTTTAAAAATTAAATATTATGGCATTCACACTTCCCCCACTTCCTTATGACTATGATGCGTTGGAACCTCACATTGACAAGCTAACCATGGAAATACATCACGATAAGCACCACCAGGCTTATGTTGATAATCTGAATAAAGCGATTGCAGGTACGGAAAATGAAAATAAATCGCTGGAAGAATTGGTAAAAAATGCAGGAACATATTCTGCTGCTGTACGCAATAACGCCGGCGGGAATTGGAACCACACTTTCTTTTGGCAAATAATGTCTCCGGACGGAGGTGGCAAACCGGAAGGAAAATTGGCAGAAGCAATTGATCAAACCTTTGGCTCTTTAGACGCGATGAAAGAAAAATTTAATGCTGCCGGAGCAGGCAGATTTGGAAGCGGGTGGGCATGGCTTGGCGTTGCTGATGGTAAACTTACTATTTGTTCTACACCAAACCAGGACAATCCGTTGATGGACGTGGCAGAATGCAAATGCACGCCGGTTTTAGGCTGCGATGTTTGGGAACACGCTTATTATTTAAAATATCAAAATAAAAGAGGCGATTATTTAAAGCAATTCTGGGATGTGGTGAATTGGAAGAAAGCTTCTGAAAATTTTGAAAACGCGCAATAGGATTTTTGAAGTATTTTTTGGAAACCGCCATTCATGTGGCGGTTTTTTTATTCTATTTCAGCAGAACAACAAATAAGAGAGCAACTTATTTGTCCCAGTAATTGAGCCAATCGATCATGCGGCTGGTAAAGCCATATTCATTATCAAACCATGCAACCACGCGTGCGTGATTTCCAATGACAGCAGTTTGAGTGCCATCTATAATGCATGAATGGCTGTTTCCCTTTATGTCCAGCGAAACCAGTGGCTCTTCGGTATAATCAATAATTCCCTTGTATTCGCTTTGTGCAGCGGTTCTGAATAAACTGTTTATTTCTTCTGCACTTGAATCGCATTTTAATTGAATTGTAAAAGAAGCCATTGCACCATTTGCTACCGGAACTCTTGTTGAAAAAACATTTATTTTATCTTTCAATGCCGGAAACAGCCTGTTCAGCGATTTATGAAGATCAATCGCCACGGGAATAATCGATTCGGCCGCGGCACGGCCTCTGCGAAATTGAGTATGTGGCATATCCACGAGCGCCTGCCGGGAAGTGTATGAATGAAGAATATTTACATGAAGTGATTGAATGCCAATTGAATTTAAAATATAAAGCACGTGAACTGAACAATTGGTCATGCAGCCGCCGGGAGATAAAATATCCAGTTGTTTAGCAGAGCCATTTTGATTGAAGCCATAAACGAGTAAAGGAATGTCTTCAGAGCCGGTAGTAGATAATAAAACTTTTTTAGCTCCTGCGGTTAAATGTTTCGTAGCTCCGTCATGGTCAGTAAAAGCACCTGAGCACTCCAACACGACATCTATGTTCAGCTCTTTCCATGGAAGCTGTTCAGGATCCGCGTTTTTAAATGCCTGAACTTTTATTCCATTCACGATAAGTGAATGATTTGTTGCATCTATTTGATCTGCATAAGTTCCATAAACCGAATCATACTTTAAAAGATAAGCAAGATTTTCAACAGGCATGATGTCATTTACAGCCACTATTTCTAACTGTTTATTTTCGATTAATCTTCTGAATAGAAGCCTGCCGATGCGCCCCATCCCATTTATTGCAATTCTCATCCTCTAAATAATTTTTAATGATGCAAATATCTGTAAGAAAAATTTATTGGTCGTTGAATTTAAGCAAGGAGAAATTACAATAAACAAACTTTTATAACGATTTCATTTCATTAAACGATAAAAAAAAGGCACAAGAGTTTCCCTGTGCCATTGAATAAATTTTCTTGTGCTAATCTTTTTTACATTCCGGTCATAAGAGCGATAGCTGCCATGATGCCGAGAAATAATAAAATTATTCCGATAGCAACAAATGTGTCGTGCAGTTCAACAGAGTTAATTTTCATAACCTAAATTTTAATATTAATAAAATAATTACAAAAAGCCTGTTTTGAAAGGAACTTGGAAAAGATAGGATTATGACTGGTTTATCAGGGAGGGGATTAATACAAATCTAAAAAAAAATATTGAAAATTGCAATTTTTTTCAAAAATAACCGCTAAATGCTTTCTTTGATTAAAAAAGAAGTGCGTTAGAAATAACCGATCAATTACAGTTTCTATCCAACTTTTTCTTCTAACAACATCAGTTTCTCAAATAATATTTCATACTCGGCATTGTCATTCAACAATTGCTGTTCTTTTTGAGTATATTTTTTTTCCGCTTCAATGAATTTTTGGTTGTCGGAATATACTTCCGGAAGCGCCAGGTTGGCTTCCAGTTGTTTTTTTTCCTCCGTGTTTTTTGCAATTTTAATTTCCAACTGCTCGAATTGTTTTTTTAATTTTTGCAATTCTTTCTGCTGCTCACGGTTTTCAGGATTATGATGGTTTGATTTTTTTTCTGTTATTGCTGATTTTTTTGCAGGTGTGGATTCTTTCTTTTTCGATTCGATATTTTCGGCGGCTTTTCTTTCCTGTTTCCAGCGCTCCCACTCATCGTAAGTGCCTACAAATTCTTTGATCTTATGATCTTCAATTTCCCAGATCTTGTTGGCGGTCTTGTTTACAAAATACCGGTCGTGGCTCACGAGAATATAACTTCCTTCATATTTATTCAATGCTTCAATCAAAAGATCAACTGAATGCATATCGAGGTGATTCGTAGGTTCATCGAGCAACAAAAAATTGGCTTTGCTGACAATAGTTTTTGCCAAAGCAACACGAGCTTTTTCACCACCGCTCAATACCTTTATTTTTTTATCTACATCATCTCCACTAAATAAAAAACAGCCTAATAAAGTTCTTAATTCAAGTTCTGTCTTTCCACTTCCCGAGTAGTTCATTTCCTCGAGGACTGTATGTTCAAGATTCAGCGCTTCCAACTGATGTTGTGCGTAAAACGCATCTTTCACATTATGGCCTTCGATTCTTTCGCCTTCAAAAGGTTCTACACCGGCAACCATTCTCAATAATGTTGATTTTCCTTTTCCGTTGGCGCCGATCAAACCAATTTTATCTCCTCGATTAATTTCAGCACCCGTATGTTCTACAATTTTTACATTTCCAAAACTTTTGCTCGCATCCCTTAAAGTACATAAAATTCTTCCTGGCTGATGTCCAATGGTAAAATTGATGCGCATGTTTGGCCTTTCCAAATCAGTGTTCTCAATGCGTTCAATTTTATCAAGGCGCTTCATGATACTCTGTGCCTGTGCAGCTTTTGAGGCTTTTGCTTTAAACCGTTCTACAAATTTTTCCTGCTGGCGAATGTAGTCCTGCTGGTTTTCATAGGCCCGTTTTTGCAATTCAATCCGCTGTTCTTTTTCCTGTAAATAATAGGAATAATTGCCAGTATAAAAATGCAATTCCTGTTGATACAGTTCAACAATTTTAGTTACCATTCTGTCCAGAAAATAGCGGTCGTGCGAAACGATTACAACAGAGCCGCGGTAATGTTGCAGATATTTTTCGAGCCATTCAATAGAAGGTAGATCAAGGTGGTTCGTAGGTTCATCGAGCAGCAACACGTCCGGATTCATCAGGATCATTTTTGCCAACAAAACGCGCATTCTCCATCCACCGCTAAATGTTTTGTAAGGCCTTTGAAGATCAGCATTTGCAAAGCCAAGTCCCTGTAAAATTTCTTCAGTTTTATGATGAATATCGTAGCCACCGAGAATTTCCAGTTCATGCAGTTTATCAGCATAAACTGTCGCCAATGATTCATCAGAAGTTTTTTCTAACTCCGTGCCGATTTTCTCTATTTCCTTTTCCAGTTCACGCACTTTTTCGAAAGCGCTTAACGCCACTTCGAGAATGGATTCTTCTGTATCAAAACTGAGTAAATCCTGGTGCAGAAACCCTATGGTTGTTTCTTTTCCTTTTTCTACGGTTCCGGCAGAAGGAAGATATTGATTGGTTAATACTTTTAATAAAGTAGATTTTCCGGTTCCGTTATAACCGATAAGCCCAATCCTTTCGTTTGGTTGAATGTGCCAGGTTGCATCTTTTACGATCACTCTTGCACCAAATTCAAACGTAACGTTTTGTAAACCTAATAACATGAAATAAGAAATAACAAATTTGAATAAAGAATAAAAAAGTAAGAAACTTACCCGTTTTTTAAAGTTTGCAAAATTACGAAATAAACGAATCTTTCTGATGTAACCGATGAGGAAAAGCGTTGGTATTGTGTTATTTATTTTTGCGCCCGTACTTTTTAAGGAAGCGTTTCTGGTGCTAAATAATTTGATCGGTGAAAACCCGCTGCTTCCTAATGAAAGAAAAAGTATTGGGTAAAAAAAAGAATTCTCCTTATTTATACGTTGGCTGCAGAAAAATCAGAACTTTTAAAAAGCATCCATCATTGAAAGGTAACTTTTCATTTCAGTCTGATATTGGACAGCAACTTCCCTCGCTTTTTCTGGAAAATTTTCATTAGTACCTGCGTAAATAATGGCACGGGAAGCGTTAACCAAAAGGCCACAATCCTTGTTCATTCCAAATTTGGACACTTCCGCCAGGCTACCGCCCTGAGCGCCCACACCAGGAATTAATAGAAAATGATTTGGAATTATTTTTCTGATTGAAGCAATTTCAAAAGCTTTTGTAGCCCCAATGACAAACATAAGGTTATTTTGTGCGCCCCATTCAGCCGTCTTTTTTATTACTTCTTCGAATAAATAATTCTTTTCAACCCGCAATTGTTCAAAATCTTTGCTCCCTTCATTGCTGGTTAATCCCAAAACAATTGCCCACTTATCCGGATAATTTAAAAAAGGTTTTACACTGTCGCTTCCCATGTAAGGCGCTACAGTAATCGCGTCAAAAGGAATTGTTTCGAAAAACGCTTTGGCATATTGAGAAGAAGTATTTCCGATGTCGCCTCTTTTTGCATCGGCAATTTTAAAATGAGTTGAGGGAATATATTGAACCGTTTTTTCCATTGCCTCCCAGCCTTTCGCTCCAAGCGCTTCATAGAAAGCAGTATTGATTTTATAGGCAACACATAAATCTTTTGTGGCGTCAATGATCTGTTTATTGAATTGCAAAACTGCATCCTCATTGAATCTCAGGTGTTCGGG
>JAICYZ010000071.1 GCA_025933935.1 Chitinophagaceae bacterium | reverse complement strand
TCCTTTTCTTCATCGTGTTCAATAAACGTGGTAGATGTCGCCGGGCCTGGTAAAATACTTAAATCGATATCAGGCTCATTGATCTGGCTTACCTCATTGATATCCATCATCAACATCGGAGAACGGCCATTAAGCACTTTATTTAAAGGATCAGGAGGAACGACTTTTTTCAAATAATGATTGGTAGAAATAACCGAATGACGATTTACTTTTGTTGGTCCTTCAATAACCCAATCGGCGGTATTTTTCTTTTCAAAGCGGCATGTATTGCAAATCCAGGCTGGTTTTCCATCAATTACCTGTACTTCGCCCCACGGATCTTTCCTGGAAGTAACCCTAAAAACTTCTTCGCCACGATTCCATAAAGTAACTTTTCCGCAACATTTATCGCAATCTCTGTGAGCATCTACGGGTTTTAAAAACCAAACGCGGTTTTTGAAACGATAAGTGCGGTCTGTCAAAGCCCCAACGGGACAAACGTCAATCATATTTCCACTGAAATCATTGTCAATCGCTTTGGAGATATAAGTGGAAATTTCAGAAGAATCACCGCGAAGCAAAATTCCCTGTGAACGGGAATTCGTCAATTGATCAGCAACCATCAGACAACGATAGCATAAAATGCATCTTGTCATGTGAAGCTGGATGTAGGGGCCGATATCTTCCCTTACAAATGTTCTTCTTTTAAATTCATAGCGTGTTCCTTCTGTTCCGTGATCATAGCTCAGATCCTGTAAATAGCATTCTCCCGCCTGGTCGCAAATGGGGCAATCCAAAGGATGATTGATCAATAAGTATTCAACAATTCCTTTGCGTGCATCGAGCGCTTTTTCACTGGTAACATTTTTAACAATCATCCCATCCATTACTTCGGTTCTGCACGAAGCCACTAGTTTAGGCATGGGCCGCGGATCTTTGGTAGAACCGGCAGCTACTTCTACCAGGCAAGTTCTGCATTTGCCGCCGCTACCTTCCAGATGACTGTAGTAGCACATTGTCGGTGGTGCCACCTGCGGCCCTATTTTTCTCGCAGCATTTAATATAGTCGTTCCTTTTGGAACTTCTACCGTGATGCCATCTATCGTTAGTTTAAATAATTCTTGTTGTTCAGCCATTGCAAATTAATTTTAATCTTTTTCAATCAGGAAGCAACAGCTTCCAAAGGATCAGCATAATTTGCCAATCCATAATTTCTAACCAAACATTCTTCGGGATTTAAAATATGCCATTCAAATTCGTCACGGAAATGCCTTATAGCAGCGGCAACAGGCCACGCGGCTGCATCGCCAAACGGACAAATGGTGTTTCCCTCAATTCTCCTTTGTACGTCCCACAGAAGATCAATATCTTTCATTTTTCCCCTTCCGTTTTCGATATTGTAAAATATTTTTTCCATCCACCCGGTTCCTTCCCGGCAAGGTGAACATTGTCCGCAGCTTTCATGATGATAAAAACGGGAAATCGTGTACGTATGCTTTACAATGCACTGGTCTTCATCCAGAACAATGAATCCTCCGGACCCCATGGAACTTCCGGTTATAAAACCGCCATCGGCAAGGCTTTCATAATTCATTAAACGCGGTTCACCTTTAGCAGTTCTGAGTAAAAGATTGGCAGGCAAAATCGGCACCGAAGAACCGCCGGGAATGCATGCTTTTAATCTCTTCCCATTTTGAATTCCGCCACAATACTCATCACTGTAAATAAATTCTTCCACGGTGATGGTCATATCGATCTCATAAACGCCCGGCTTATTGATATTTCCACAGGCAGATATTAGTTTCGTTCCTGTAGATCTTCCTATACCTATTTTTGAATAAGCTTCTCCACCTTCATTTATGATTGGAACAACAGCGCAAATCGTTTCTACGTTGTTAACGACCGTCGGGCAACCCCACACTCCTTTGATTGCAGGAAACGGCGGTTTAATTCTTGGTAATCCTCTTTTTCCTTCCAGGCTTTCCAGAAGAGCCGTTTCTTCACCACAAATATAAGCACCAGCTCCCCGATAAATGTAAATTTCACAATCGAAACCGCTGCCTAAAATATTTTTTCCGATAAAACCTTTTTGTCTTGCCTCATTGATCGCTTCCTGCAGGATATCTGCTACCCAATCATATTCGCCACGAATGTAGATGTAGGAAACGTTGCTGCCCAATGCATAAGAAGAAACGATCATCCCTTCTATCAAAAGATGCGGAATGTATTCCATCAGGTAGCGATCTTTAAAAGTTCCCGGTTCACTTTCGTCTGCATTGCATACGAGGTAACGCGCAACACCTTCGGGTTTTGCCAGGAAACTCCATTTCATGCCGGTAGGAAAACCAGCGCCGCCGCGTCCTCTCAACCCGCTTTTCTTTACTTCTTCCACAATATCACCGGTTTGCATTTTCAAAGCTTTTTCCACACTTTGATAACCGCCTTCACGGCGATACACATCAAAGCTTTTTATACCGGGAATATTAATGTTTTTTAATAATAATTTTTTTGACATTGCCATAGTCTCCTTTCTATTATTTAGAACTTACTATTTCTTTTACTTTTAAAATAAATTTTTTTACGCTTTTTAAATATTCGGGAACTTCCTTTTCATCTATCAGTGCAAAATTCTCATAATCTGCCTCAAATCTTTTTGCTAATAAATGGTCGTATAAAAACCCAAATTTCTTGTCTATTAACCCTTTTAAAATAAACCTCTTTATGAAATAAACTTTTTGTGCCATTGTGAGTTTTAGGATTTAATTCGATATTTATCAATAACGCATTTACCGCATAAAAAGCGGCATAATAAATTTTAGAAAGACTATCTATCCAAAAACCCTCCTTTATTAATACCTCAGCAGCTTTTATAGCATCATCCGCTCTCTTTAACTTATAATTTATATAATCTGCCTTTTGATTCATACAATAATTCCTTCTTCCTTTATGCTCTCATAAATATTTGTAACTGCATATTCATTTTCCCATTCTTCTTTATTATGCCAAATTGTTTGTATTACTTCAAACGTTTTCCATTCTATTTCTTGTAAGATGTCTCTTCTTACTTTACGCTTTAATTCTTCGCTTTCAGGCAATCAACTTAATATTAAAAAATCCCAATCGCTTTCTTCGTGATAATCGCCTCTTGCCCGGCTGCCGAATAAAACAATATCAGCATGTGAATCGAAACGATCGACAATTTCTTTTACTTTTTTTATTATGGTTTCATTATCATTCATGAATCGTTATCATTGAAAATTCAGTTTGCCACTTTTATCTATTTCTTATAATCATGATTGAACATCCAGTTAAATCCGTATTTATCCTGTAACATCCCAAATCTTGCTCCCCAAAATGTATCCTGCAATTCCATAGTAATTTTTCCACCTTCAGATAATGCAGCAAACGTTTTATTCATTTCATCTGCATCATTAAAATTTAATGAAAGTGATAAATTAGTTCCGGAAGTTACAGATTGCCCCTGCATCGAATCAGAAACTAAAAAATGCAGATCGCCTGCCTGAAAACTCGCATGCATAATTTTATTTTTCTGCTCTTCAGATGATTCCATGGGCGATTCTCCAAACGTTTGTTTGTAAACCACCTCGCCATTCAATGCTTTGCTATAAAAATCAAGCGCCTCGGCAGCAGCGCCATTAAAGTTTAAATAAGGAATAATTGCTTCCATATAAATTGCTGTTATTTATTCGTTTACTGCTAATTATTTTTTGCAGCGTTTTCCCTGCAGTCCTCAATGATCTGATCTACTCTTTCAGGCGTTAAATGCTCTTTATAATATTTACCCATTTGCATCATCGGCGCATAACCACATGCACCGAGGCACTCAACAGTCTTTAAAGTAAACAATCCATCCTGGGTTGTTTCGCCTACTTCAATGTTTAATTTCTGTTTAATATAATCGATTACTTCGTCACAACCCCTCAGCATACAAGGGCCGGTTTGACAAACTTCAAAGACATATTTTCCTACCGGTTTCAAGTGAAACATGGTATAAAAACTAGCCACTTCGTAAACTTCAATTGGCTTTAAGTTCAATAACGAAGCCACATAATCCATGGTATTCACACTCAGCCAGCCATGTTCTTCCTGTGCCATATGAAGCACTCCTAATAAAGCACTCTTACTTTTTCCTTCCGGATATTGCTTTATCAGTTCGTTTACTTTATCTAATTTTTCGGGTGAAAATTGTACACTCATTTGTTTTTATTTCTTTTACATCTGATTTCACATCAGTAATATTGTGCGCATGACACTTTTGTTACTTAAAATACAACTACGCATCCAACTCGCCAGCTATCAAATTCAAACTACTCATCGTAATAATGGCATCGCTCAGCAAACCTCCTTTTGTCAATTCAGAATATGCCTGGTAATATATAAAGCAAGGCCTTCTGAAATGCAGGCGATACGGCGCTCTTCCTCCATCTGTTATTAAATAAAATCCCAGCTCTCCGTTTGCTCCTTCGATTGAAGAATAGATCTCGCCGACAGGTAATGCTGTTTCGCCCATAATTATCTTAAAATGATAAATAAGCGCTTCCATTTTTGTGTAAACATCTTTTTTATCAGGCAAATAAAAATCGGGAACATCTGCATGATAAACTTCCGCTTCAGCGCCTTTGAATTCCTGTACTTTTTGATAAGCCTGTTTGATGATTTCCATACTTTGCCACATCTCCTGGTCTCGTACTAAAAAGCGGTCGTAGCAATCGCCGGTGGAACCAACCGGAATCGTAAAATCAAAATCCTGGTAACTGCTGTATGGTGTATGAATACGCACATCGTAATCAACTCCTGCTGCTCGTAAATTCGGGCCGGTAAATCCATAATTTAATGCACGTTCCGCAGATATCGGTCCCACTCCAATCGTACGGTCCATAAATATCCTGTTGCGCACAAACATTTCATCAAACTCTTTCAAAGCCGGAGGCCATTCTTTCATAAATCTTTCCAATTTCTCAAAAGCCTGGTTGGTGAAATTTCTTTCAAAACCACCAATCCTTCCCATGTTTGTTGTGAGCCGTGAACCGCATATTTCCTCATAAATTTCATAAATAAGCTCCCGGTATTGCATTAAATATAAGAAACCGGAAAAAGCGCCAGAGTCTACTCCAACTATTGAATTGCATATTAAATGGTCCGAAATTCTCGAAAGCTCCATAATAATAATACGCAAATAATCGACGCGTTTCGGAGTCTTTATCCCCAGCAATCTTTCGCAGGTAATGTGCCAGCCAAAATTATTTAATGGAGCAGAACAATAATTTAATCGATCGGTAAGCGGGGTAATCTGGTAAGGAGCGCGATGTTCGGCTATTTTTTCAAATGCCCGGTGAATATAACCAACTGTTTGTTCAGCGCTTACAATGGTTTCGCCATCCAGCTCGATAATGTTTTGAAACACACCATGAGTGGCAGGATGTGTAGGACCAAGATTTATAGTCGTTGTATGTTTTTCAACATTTCCTTCCGGTAAAGTTACATGTTCACTCATTTTTTATTCTTTCTCTTTTATAACTACAGTAAACAAACAAATGTGTCGAATTTCTTTTTTCGTTTCAAAGCAAATCACATCAACAGTTTCAGTCGCGCCCAAACATCTCATCGTCTTTATCCGTGCGCTTTTGATCTTCCAACGGGTATTCTTTTCTCAAAGGAAAATATTCCATTTCTTCTACATTCAAAATCCTTTTTAAATTAGGATGCCCAACAAAATTTACCCCAAAAAAATCATACGTTTCCCGTTCCATCCAATTGGCAGCAGAAAATAAGGCACAGGCAGTATATACATCCGGTTTTTGAATATCAGTAAACACTTTATAACGAATTCTGACATTCTCTTTCAGATTGTGTAAATGATAAACTACCGCCAGTTCTTTTCCTTCCTGGTTTGGATAATGAACTGCACACAAGTCTGTCATAAATTTGAATCCCAATTCAGAATCGTCATAAAGAAATTGCAACACTTTCAGATTCAGATTCTTATCAGAAGTAAAAGTAAGCATCCCGTAAGGTTCTTCCCATCCGGTCAATTGTTCTCCAAATTTTTCCATCAGCCTGCTTCTGATAATTTCATTCGTTAAAGCCATAATTCTTAATTCTTAATTATTGAATTCCATAAGTTTCCATCAATTCTTTATATCGCGGCGAATTACGCCTTCTCAAATTTTCATTACCAACCAGTTCCTGCACTCTTAAAAATCCATCAATTACTGCCTCCGGACGTGGCGGACAACCGGGAACGTAAACATCGACAGGAATAATCTGGTCGATGCCCTGCAAAACAGAATAAGTATCAAAAATACCTCCACTGCTGGCGCAAGCGCCCATTGCTAAAACCCAGCGAGGCTCCGCCATTTGCAAATAAACCTGCTTTACAACCGGCGCCATTTTTTTAGCAATTGTACCGATTACCATCAAAAGATCACATTGGCGAGGAGTAAAACTTACTCTTTCTGAACCAAACCTTGCCAAATCATAATGCGATGCCATCAAAGCCATAAATTCTATACCGCAACAACTGGTTGCAAACGGTAAGGGCCAGATAGAATTTTTTCTTGCCAGGCCAACTACGTCACTCAGTTTGGAGGCAAAAAAACCTTCACCCATATAACCTTCAGGTCCCTGAACAATTGAGTAGGGTTTTTCTAAAGGTTTATCTGTAATGTTATATTGAACAGGACGTGCCATAATTTTTTGATTAGCGGATTAGCCAATTAGCCTGCCGGCAATTAACTAATTTCATTTTTTAAAAATTTTTTTTATAAGTTCTCATTTTCAACAGTAGCCCATCTGATTTAAATTAACTTTCCCCTTCCCAATCCAATCCACCTTTTTTAATGATATAAATAAATCCGGCAAGAAAAAAACCAATAAACATACAAATAGCACCGAATCCTTGCCACCCTAATTCCCTGAAATTTACAGCATAAGGATAAAAGAAGATAACTTCCACATCAAACAAAACAAATAAAATTGCGACCAGGAAATATTTAACCGCAATTGGCTTTCTCGCATTTCCCTGGATCTCTATCCCACCTTCAAAATTTTCCAATTTGTCGGCGGTATTTCTTTTGGGACCTAAAACACTGGTTCCATAAATCATTAACGATAATAATATCGCGGCGAAGATGAGTTGGATTCCGATGGGTAGATAATTGGATGTACTGTTTACACTCTGTACTTGTAAAAATGTGTATATCAAAATTGGAATTTTAATTCTGCAAAAGTAATGCAGCAATATCAATTATCCATAAGAGAAAATGACTATCGCATTACTGATCGATTGCATTGAAAACTTATTACGACGATTATACAAGATATTTATCGTATGATTATAGATACCCAAGAATGTGATTATCAACATTACAGCGACTCGGGAAATGAATGCAGAGATTGATTTTAGAAACTAAAAAAGAAAATATGGATGACGCTGCCAGCAGTTTTGTTTTGCTTTTATTCGTTTTTAAAAAAGCTTAAACCGCACTTATTGCATACAAAAAGCCAAAAATAAAAAAAGTGGTCCCCAAAAACGGAACTAATATTACCTTTGTGAAAAATTGATTTTTAGGAAAAAGATCAGTCCATTTATTGAAGATCAATTTTTTAACTATTTGAAGCAAGTGAAATATAATATCTTTCGGATATCAACCTACCGTGAAAATAAGACCCTGAAAGCCTTCAAGAACAAGCTTTTCAGGGTTTTAAGTTTTTAAACAATTCGTTTTAAATGTTCTTTTAATTCAACATCTAAATTTTCAAATAATGCAAATTGAAATATTAAAATCAAAAGTTCATCGGGCTACCATTACCGAAGCCAATCTTGAGTATGTTGGCAGTCTTACTCTCGATGAAGATTTGATGGACGCGGCCAATATGATTGAAAATGAAAAAATATCGGTAGTCAATGCAAACAATGGTGAACGGATAGAAACTTATCTTATCAAAGGCAAAAGAGGAAGCGGCGTATGTTGCTTGAACGGCCCTGCCGCAAGAAGAGGAATGACCGGGGATATTGTCATTATTATTTCCTATTGCAGCCTTCCGTTCGAAGAAGCAAAACGATTTAAACCATCCGTTGTTTTCCCCGATAAAAATAATAAGATCGTGAAAAATTATGCAGAATTACACATGGAGAAAAGAAATAATTAGATTTTGAAGGTTTCCGGCGTTAGAAAGTAGGTTGACCACTTTTAGAAAGCATCCAATGCCTGAAGCCTTAATTTCCTTTCACTTTAAATACAAAATCTTCTAACTTTTTTATCTGTTTTACCCGGTCCAAATCCTTTAAAGAATTGACCGTCGGAAGTTTTATGCTGATATCTTTATCTTTCTTAATTTCTTTTAAAGCGGAATAAATATTTTTTGATTTGATGGCGAATACAACACCGTCGGCATTTGTTTCTTTACTGCTGATAATACCAATCACTTCCCCATCTTTATCTATTACCGGGCCGCCGCTGTTACCCGGATTTACAGAAATACTGATCTGGTAAGAAGCGGTATCACCATAATATCCTGATTTTGCGCTCAGATAACCTTCGCCATAAACCACTTCTTCACGTGGATAACCTAAAGTAAAAATCGGTTCTGCAAGTTCTGCCGTTGTTTTCGGAAACGTATAAGGAAGGCCACTGACTTTTTTAAATGCCGTATCGGTTATTTTTAAAATTGCCAGGTCAGTTACCGTATTTGAATAGATTGGCTGTGCAGCAAACTGGTCACCTTTTTTATTTTCTACAATAATGTTTTTGGCATTCTGAACTACATGTGCATTCGTAATAATGTACCCGTTTCCATCTACTAAAAACCCGGTGGCTCTGAAATTTGCCTCAAATTTTGGCTTCGCAGGAATCGCTGTTGCGTCATTTAATTTATGCTCAATCTGGTTGAGTTTATGTTCAAACTGGTTCAGTTTATTATCTACCAGCGGCGTGATAACCGCGGCTTTCTTATTTTCTGAATATTTTGAAATTAATGTAGCTGTGCTAAAAGAAATAAGCCCTGCGATGGCCGCAGCTACTGCAATCGTACGACGATAACGGTTCCACAAGTAAACAACCTTCGATTTCGGCTGAGCATCATCTTGTGAAAATATCCCTTCACTCTTCAGTTTGTTTTGTACTCCTTTTAGGTTTTGCCTGAACGATTTTTGTTCACTCAAATTTTCAAGCTCATCAAGGAAGAATGAATGTTCAGACGCGACCTGCTCAATATCAGCATTATTTTTTCTAAGCTCTTCAAAAAACAACTTTTCTGCATCGTCCATTTGTCCGTTGCGGTATCTCTCAATGGCATCTAAAAGTAAATTTTCATCCATTTTTCACTCCTTATTTTTATATTGTGCAAAGAATAATTTTTTCAATCTTACCAGGCATTTGTATTTCTGAGTTTTTGCATTATCTGCGTTGGTATATCCAAAAGCAGATGCGATTTCGGGCATTGATTTTTTTTCAACATAAAATGCTTCAAGCAAACTTTTACAAGGCTCTCCTATTTTTTCCAACGCTCCTTCCATCAGCAAAAAATCCTTATCCTTTTTCTCATGCAGTTCCATTTCATCTTCTACTGGTACAATTTCCTCAATTGTTTCAATTGAAGGATTATAACGGTTTTGTTTTTGTAATTTCTTTAACCAAAGTCGCCTGCAAATTGAATATAAGTACGTTTGCAACTGGCAACTTAAATTGAAGGAATCTGATTTTGCTTTTTCAAAAAGAACGATCATTGCCTCCTGGAAAATGTCATAAGCATCATCTGGATAGCCGTTGTTTTTAATAATAAAAGACCTGATCGTTGCAAAGTTTTCACGGTAAATAGTTTCAATAGCGTTCGTATCATTGGCGGCAAGCCCAGTCAACAAATCTTTTTCCTGTTCAATCGTTTTCACTCATCTATAATTAATACGGTTAAAATGGAAAAGTAACCCAAATAATTTTTTAAAAAAACTTTTGCCACTTGGGTTACTTTTTTTGAATGCAGGTATAAATAAGAAATATTTTAAAAATCTAAAATTAAACAAAATGAAAAAATTATTGCTTGTTTTCACAGTTGCAGCTTTTTTGACTGCTTGTAATGGTAACTCTTCTAAAACTGAAACAAATTCTACAGATTCTACAACAGTTACTACACCGGCTACAACCGATACAACTACAACATCAACTTCAGCTGATACAACAAAAATGAGCGCAGATACTACTCACAAAATGGGTGCTGATACTACTCACAAATAATTTGGTTTAAATTATTTCTATCGTTTTACAGTTTTTAATTGACTGGCAATCTAGAAGCCGTTTCCTTTAGGGAACGGTTTTTTTTTAGAAAAGAAGAAGGCAAAAGAAACAGATGGCAACCTAATCATTACGAAAAAGATGGACAATCTTGAAGTAAAAAGAGTAACACCAAAAGATATTGATCAATTGCAAAAAATTGCTGCTCAAACTTTTTCCGAAACATTTTCATCAAGAAATACTAAAGAAAATATGAAAATATACCTGGAAGAACGACTTTCTATTGAAAAGCTTACAATCGAACTTAACAACAAAGAATCGGAATTTTATTTTGGTACAATTAATAATAGTACGATCGGTTACTTAAACCTAAATTTTGGGAGTTCACAAACAGAATTAAAAGATGAAAAAGCAGTTGAAATTGAACGTATCTACGTGTTAAACGAATTCCAGGGGAAAAAAATCGGACAAATCCTGTTCGAAAAGGCAACTCAAATTGCAAAACAAAAAAATGGCAGCTATCTATGGTTGGGCGTTTGGCGAGTAAATAAAAGGGCAATAAATTTTTATAAGAAAAACCGCTTCTCAGAGTTTGACAAACATATTTTCAAGCTTGGAAACGAGGAGCAGATAGACATCATGATGAGACTGCCGCTGGAAGACAGTTGAATAAAGAACTGCTGATGAACAGAAAAGTTATTGCATTTCCTGCGCCCATTTATCCCTTTCATCAGGACTGAATTTCCAGGGAGCGAAATTATTCTCAATATTGCTGAACATCGCATTCCATTCTGCGGGGGCATTACTTTCTTCCATAATCAGAGAACGACGAAGTTCAAAAATGATATTTAACGGATTGATGCTTACAGGGCATTCTTCCACACAGGCGTTGCAGGAGGTGCAAGCTCTTAATTCTTCAACGGAAATATAATCGTGCAAAAGCGTTTTGCCATCTTCTTTAAATGTACCGTTCTCTTTAATATTTTTCCTCACATCTTCCATCCTGTCGCGCGTGTCCATCATTATTTTACGCGGACTTAATAATTTTCCGGTAATGTTTGCCGGGCAGGCAGCAGTGCATCTACCGCATTCTGTGCAGGTATAAGCATCCAGCAAATTTTTCCAACTGAGATCAAAAACATCTTTGGCTCCGAATTTTGTTTGTGCATCAGCGTTGGCAGGAGCCAGTTCAGGTTTAAACATGTACTGAACTTCCTGTTCAACATTCTTCATATTCTCCATCTCTCCTTTCGGAACAAGTCGTTTAAAATACGTGTTTGGAAAAGCGAGCAGAATATGAAAATGCTTGCTGTAAGGCAGGTAATTTAAAAACGCAAAAATCCCTATAATATGGAGCCACCAGCAGGTGCGTTCAATTACAATGAGCGTTGACGCTTGTAGGTGCACCATCGAATCAGCAATAAAACCGGAAAGAATAAAGCTTCCGTGATCGGCATAATGTGGATTTCCCTGCAATTGTAATGCGCGGTCTGCAGAATTCATAGTTAGAAATAAACTCATGAGAATAATTTCTGTTATTAAAATAAGATTGGCATCAGTTCGCGGCCATCCATCCAGATCATGCTTGCTGAAACGTCTTATTTTTAAAATATTTCTTCTGACAAGAAAAATTACACACGCCGCCAGAACACCGATTGCAAGTATTTCAAAAAAATCAATTACGAACGTATAAAAGCCGCCAAGCGGATTTGCAAACATGCGGTGCGTTCCAAAAATCCCATCCAACACAATTTCTAAAACTTCAATATTGATAATGATAAATCCTGCGTAAATAACAAAGTGCATCACGCCAACCAGCGGATATCGAAACATTTTCTTTTGCCCCAAAGCCAGTAACAGCAAGTTTCTCCATCGTTCAGGCTTGTTGTCCGACAGATCTTCATCATGACCTAAACGAATATTATCCGAAATTTCTTTTGCCTTTCTGTAAAAAAGATAAATCGCAAAACTGATGAGAATGATAAATAAAACCTGCTGTACGAGTTGCATAAAAACATTAAAAAAGTAAGTTGCTAAGATAGAGAAATATCATCGTTTAGAGGGTTTAAATTCGGTTAGAAAGTTTAGACACTTTAGATTGTTTAGAATGAATAGTTCAGGTTGGTTTGCATTTATTCCGGTGAACAAATAAAAAAACCGGATTCTTATTTAGCAAAACTTCTTGCCAAATAATAAACCCGGCTTTTGATATATGTGGAGAAATATTACATACCCAACAACTTATACATCTCTTCGAGTTTTGGTGAAAGAATGATATCTGTACGGCGGTTTTTTGCTCTTCCTTCAGGAGTAGAATTTGTAGCAACCGGATCATAATAACTGTGACCAGATGAGATAACTCTTGTAGGATCAACTTTATAAGTATTTACAAGAATTCGTACAATGGCATTCGCTCTGGCTGTACTCAAATCCCAATTATCCTGGTATCTGCCGCGGATAGGAATGCTGTCAGTATGCCCTTCAATATCTACTGAAACGTCTGAATTCAAATTAAGTACTGCTGCAAGTTTTGACAATGCATCAACACCTTTCGGATTTACGACTGCACTTCCGGATGGAAACAGCAATTGCTCAGAAAGGCTTACATATACCTTACCATCTTTTTGATATACAGAAAGTTCGTTTGAATTAAATCCTTTCAGGGCTTCGGTCATTTTATTCTTTAATTCTTCTGAAGCTTGTTTCTGCTGGTTCAGTAAAGCTTGCAATTGCTGTAATTGTTTCTGGCTCTGGGTCAGCTTGCTTTGCTGTTCCGCCGTTTGCTGTCCCAGCTGGCTGTTCTGACTGCTAAGGCCGGAGATCTTTCCATTCAAATCGTCAATGTTTTTTTGCAACGTAGCAATCTGATCTTTAAGCGAAGCAATATTTGCCTGTAAAGATGAATTGCTATTGGCGAGTTGCGTACTGTCTTCGCGAAGGCTTGCAGTTTCTCTTTGTGATTGCGTCAAATATCGTTTAGCGACACAACTTGACAGCAGAAAAACTGCTGAAATAATCACCAGGTATTTTTTCATCGTATTCATTTTCTCTATTAATAATTAAAAAATGTGCCAAAAGAAAATACATAGAAGATTATTGCTTTATAAAATGAGATGGGTATTTTTTTACATGATGAGGAAACCAAAAAACTAAACCTATTTATTTTCCAGCGGAACAACTTTATATCCGGCTTTCTTCAAAAGATTTATTAGTCCTGCATCGCCTACCAAATGCCCAGCCCCAACCGCAACAAAAACACTTTTATTTTTCATAATTTCTTTCAATTGCTTTACCCAGTTTTTGTTCCTGTTTTTCAATAAAAGATCGTCGTATTTATCGGACCCAAATTCACTTTTCCCAACCATTGTTTTCAAAGAATCCATTTGCTGGTTTTTATAAAAATCCAGCATTGTGTCAAATTCATCTTTATAAACAGAAAAACTGTCAATATTTTTCAACAACTCCTTCGCCTGCCATTCATAAGGAATGCTGTCGAATACACTCGCCTGGAACTGCATCGTTTCAAGGCCCTTGATCTCTTTTTTATCTTCTTTCGCAATCTTCATTAGTTCTTCTTCCACTCCGGAAGGGTTTGGACAATTCATCATCCGCGGGTAAAGCAGCGCCACCAGGAAATACGGTTTTGCTTTTTGAAATAACAACATCGGCATCTTTAAAGTGTCGGAAAAATAAGCTTCCAATCTTTTGTATTCCTCAGCGGTGTAAAGGCTTTCAAGGGTTTTGCCGTTTTTCATATTCATATACATCATGCCGCCGAGCATCATGGATGGATCATCAAGTTTCATTTCCATATATACTTCATCAACAGAATTGACGGCATTTTTTAACTGATCGCTAAAATGAATATCGTCTTTGCACAACAAATGAAAAGTGCCAAACAGGAAGCTCGGTTTCTTTAATCCATTGCTGCTGATTTCCCACAAAAGCGTGTTATCATTTTTTTGTTTTACAAAAGATTCAGCGGTTTGCGCTTTGCATCCGAGAAATAAAATCGTCGATAAACTATAAAATAACAAATGTTTCATCGGGTTTAATTTTTGTAAAAATAAGGTTTAAGAAAATGCTTCTTTCCGAACAGTTTGGATAAGACAAAAAATACAAAGACATTTTATTTGTAGCTTTACTGAAAAGGTTGTTTTTCATAAAAGTATTGCTGGCAAAAAATTTTTTTTTGTTCAAACAAATTTTCATCCTTTACTTTGCACCTCAATGAAACAAATTCTTCACATACATCATCATTTTTTACCAAAAGGTAAGCTGTGTTGATTTGTATGTAAAAAATATATTCTCAAAAAAGGCTTACTGAAAAGTGAGCCTTTTTTATTTAAAAAAATAAACAGGATGCTAAAAATTGCAATACAGAAATCAGGAAGATTATATGATCAATCTGTACAACTTTTAAAAGAATGCGGTATTGAATTAAACAATGGAAACAGGCAATTGAAAGTGCAGGCTTTTAATTTTCCAGCAGAAGCTTACTTCCTCCGCGATGACGATATTCCACAATACGTGTGTGACGGCGTTGCTGATATTGGCATTGTGGGCGAAAATGTTTTCTTCGAAAAAAACAAGGATATTCAGATCGTTCGCAAGCTGGGTTTTGGAAGATGCAGGCTGAGTATTGCAGTTCCTAAAAGTTTAAAATATTCGGGGTTAAAAGACTTGAATGGTTTAAAAATTGCAACATCTTACACGGTTTTGTTGAAGAAATTTTTGGAGAAAAACAATCTGAAAGCAGAAATTCATGAGATCAGCGGATCGGTAGAAATTGCGCCTGGCATTGGTTTGGCCGATGCTATTTGCGACCTGGTAAGCAGCGGCAGCACGCTTTTTACAAACAATCTGAAGGAAGTCGAAGTTGTTTTAAATTCAGAAGCGGCGCTGGTTGCCAATAAAAATCTGGATGAAGAAAATACAAAAATTCTCGACAATCTGTTGCTAAGAATTGATGCGGTAAAAGCGGCAAAAAATTATAAATATATCATGATGAATGCGCCGGATCACCAGTTAAAAAATATCTGCGCCTTATTGCCCTGAATGAAAAGCCCGACAATTGTGCCTTTGGCAGAAAAAGGATGGAACAGTATCCAAAGCGTGGTAAATGAAAATGATTTCTGGCAGGTAATTGAAAAATTAAAAGTGTTTGAAGC
>JAICYZ010000318.1 GCA_025933935.1 Chitinophagaceae bacterium | reverse complement strand
CTGATACGATCAGGTACGTTTTCAGAGGCAGCCATAGCTGTTCAACAGGAAATGGCGAGCATGGTTAACGATCTTAAGTCACAGGGATATCACACCTTTTCTAATGGCCATGTAATTCCTGCTTATATCTGGACAAAAATGGTTCATTTAGATAATCCATTGACTTACGATCCGGATAGCACTAATCCGGCTCTTTATCCCGGATGGAGGGGGCAATATGATTATAGTACGATACCTGCAATAGCTGGTAAAGTAAAGGGTACTGATCATAACGTAGCCATTGAAGGTTTGTTTCGCTATATTGATCCAAACGGTAGCGAGGCTGCTTCCCTGAAAAGTAACGGCTATGTTAAGACCAACTGGGGGATTGACATCGTCAATAATTTCACCAGCTATCAACATAATATTCTTTCCGGAATAACATCTGCCGGCGATCCACCGCGGTATTATTGGCCTATTCCTTCAGCAACAATCAGCAGCTCGAAGGGAAAGGTTACAAACGGCTATGGGTTGCCAAATTAATCGGTGTATTTAATTCTTTTAATCGCAAACTTTTATGAAACCATCGTAACGATTCATGGTGGCGAATTTATCTCTGTAAATTTCAAGATTTGACGTGTTATAAGTATGACATGAAAGCATTATTCCATAAGAAAATTTCATTCCTGTTTTTCCTGTTATGCCTTTGTTGTCATGATCTTACTCATGGTCAGGGCGGCAAAAACTTGCTTAACAAAAACCTTCAATTCTATGGCGATCATATTGTTTATAAAGGGAAAAGTATCCGGCTTGGACCAAAGGCGTTTTATATAGATGGGCAGCTTAGCCCGAAGGAAGCCTCCAAATACAATTTTGTTTTTAATTCCGTTAATGAAGCTGCAAAACATTTAACGGTCGGCACAGAAGCAGATCCTATGATCCTTTACATTGCTCCTTATGTGTATTGGATTGATGATCCTGACGACCCGGCAATCCGTGTTTCAAAATCAGGAGGAATTCCTTTTGGCCTGGAGATAAAATGTGAATGGCTGAAATTTTATGGCCTTGATGATGACCCGCACAACATTGTGCTCGCGTGTAACCGGGGTCAAACGATGGGTGCAAAAGGAAATTTTACTATGCTGAAAATGTCGGGCGAGGGAACGAGTGCTGAAAATATCACTTTTGGGAATTATTGCAATATCGATCTGGTTTATCCACTTAAACCCGAATTAGGAAGAAAGAAACGAGGATCTGCTATTGTACAGGCACAGCTTATTTTTTGCGATGGAGATAAAATCTTTGTAAGAAATAGCCGGTTTGTCAGCCGCTTAAATTTATGCCCTTTCATCGGCGGAAAGCGTACTCTTTTTGATCGTTGCCATTTTGAATGTACGGATGATGCATTAAATGGAACGGCAATTTACCTGGATTGTACTTTTGATTTTTATAGTGGAAAACCTTTTTACAGAACCATTGGAACCGGCGCGGTATTTCTAAACTGCGATATAAGATCATTCACCCGTGGTAACCAATATTTCACAAAAACGGGAGGGCAGGTGGCGGTGGTGGATACACGCTTTTCCTCAAAAACAGTCTCCTACATTGGCTGGAAAGATATTCCTGACGAAGAATTGCCCAATTACCAATTTAATTTTCAGATGAATGGGAAGCGTGTTTTAATTGGCAAAAAAGATCCTTATTCAACTGTAGATATGTCCGGAAAACCTGCGCTGAATGCGTACAGGTTTTTATATAAGGGTAAGGTCATTTACAACACGTATAATCTCCTGAGGGGTAATGACGATTGGGATCCGATGGGAATAAAAAAATTGGTTTTAGCAACTGAAAAAGAAACGGGAAAGCAGTTGATTAATTTACCAACGCAACTGCTGATATCATCAACGAAAGACACGATTGAATCCGGAAAAGAAACGACGGTATTAAAAAGTAAGGTGAATAAATTCGGTAATTATGAATTGCAAGGAGAAAAAATAACGTGGAAACTTGCGCCACGGTATCGATCACTGGCAAAACTAAAAATTAATAACGATCGATCGTGTACTGTAGTTCCGATTAATAATGAAGATGAAACCAAAGAAATTATTATCCAGGCAACTGCACCTACGGGGCTTGAGGGAGCAAGTGTCATTTTCGTGTCACCATTACTGTTAGATGCCCCAAATCTCCGTTCATCTCCTGAAATAATAAATAATCATAGAGGGAAGTTGTTCGTCGATTACAAACTGGATTCACGATTTAAAGATGAAACGGTGATCAACTGGTATCGCTGCACCGATGAAAAGGGAAGCGATCCTATTCAAGTTGAAGTTTCAAGATTTAATAAACCAAAACGTGATTATGTTTTTTCCGATGGCGATGTTGGATATTATATTATGGCAAAACTTTCTCCTAAGAATATTAGAAGCAAAGCAGGACAGAAAGTTACCGTCATAACCAAAAAACCAGTGTCAATAAATGATGTAAAATCAGATCATAAAACACTCAATGTTGATTTCAGAAGCATGTCAACAAAATACCAGCCGCAGCTTAAGCCCGGGTTTTGGACGCTCGATTGTTTTGCTCCTCCGGATACGCATGATTGGATTGCCGACAACAGCCAAGATCCGTGGTATTATGGAAAGGGTGTAGATGGTGCTGCAAATGACACCGGTCTTGTACAGGCTGTTAAAGGAGCAAGATTGCGGTATACACCGGTAGGAGATGATTTCGGCGATATGAAAATTTCCTTTACAGCCGTTCCGGCTAAAACTGCGGGGCAAGGGTTTAGCAGTGCCAGGGCACAATACATGGATGTCTTTATCAAATTTGATAATAAGAACTTGACAGGATACGCATTACGATTGATTCGCACGACTAAATACAGTGATGCTATTGATTTTATTCTGATGAAATATGAAAATGGAGTTGCGAGTCCCATCAGTAAGGCTGTTTCCGCTTCCTGCTACCGGCCGGACTGTTTTATTTCTCTTGAGGTAAAGAACAATAAGTTGATCGTAAATGCAAAAACAAATGCCAAATATTATATTGTTCCTGGCAGGCCTGAAGTCAAGCAGAGTGTGCACATTGAAACTGAAATATTGTCTGACAAATTCGGAGGATTCGGTTTTCAACATACAGGAACCGTGTCAGGTGGCGCTACTTTAATAAAAGATTTAAAAGTTGTATGGGAATAGATTTAAATAGTTTTGGAGATGAAAAATAAAACTCTTTTTATTGCAGTTCCAACTTTTTTGTATTGACAATAGTTACTTGTTTTTCGTGAACCAACAATTTTATAACCGGATTAAAAAGTGTTTCGTGTGCCACGAACGATGAGCAGGAGAGTGCCGCTTTTAGAAAATGTAAAAGTTTCTAAAATATAGAATAGATTTAAGTTATAAAACAATCATCAGATGAGAACTTTTATGAGGAGATTTCTAAACCTTGCAGCCTTGTCTATAATTGTGTTCAGTCCATCCATATCATCGGCACAGGCGGATAACGAAATACAAGTTTACTCATCACCCATAACTCCCAAAGCAGTAACGTTTGTAGAACTTCACCAAAACTATACTTTTAATGGCTCAAAGTATTTAGCAGATAAAAATGAGGCCCACTGGATAAATGAAACGCTCGAAATTACCAGGGGATTCGGTGGCAACTTTGAGTTGGGTTTTTATACTTTCACGGGATTTGCTCCAAATGGAAAATATGTATTTCTTGGCAATCACATCCGCCCGAGATATACAGTTCCTGCATCATGGGGCTGGAAGCTGGGCGCCAGTTTGTCTATGGAAATCGGTTACATCAGACCCGACGGGCAGAACAGTTATGTAATGGACGGAGAACTGCGCCCAATCATTGATAAAACGATAGGCAAAGTGTATCTTGGTTTTAATCCCAACATTGGCTTTGTGTTTACAGGCCCCGACAGGCATGCAGAAATAGAACCTCAATTCAAAGCTTACTATAACGTTCATAATAAGTTTGGTTTAGGAATTGAATATTATTCCTCCCTTGGCACTCTTGCTAAAATTGCAAACATTGATAACCAGGAGCATATTATAGGGCCAATGTTTAACTTGCTGTCAAGCTCTGAATGGGAATTGGAAACAGGCTTTCTCTTTGGCTTGACTCCCAACAGTAATCAGCAAATTTTCAAGCTTCTTATTGGAAGAAGATTTGGTAAAGGATAAATATTTTTT
>JAICYZ010000014.1 GCA_025933935.1 Chitinophagaceae bacterium | reverse complement strand
GCTTCCATAAACATCAAAATAAAAATCCTGAAAAGGGATTTTGATATCATACGGCTGATATTGCACGTTATTTAAATCGCGAATAAAATTATTTTCAATGAGGATTGCGGTAGAATCGCTGTAAAACATCTCTTTCATCCTATGTTCTTTTTGAGCATGAGCGATAAGAGTTGAAAAATTGGCGATAATGACGAATAGTAAAACCAGAAATGTATTTGATTTCATAATTTTAAAACTCTTTTTTGAAAATACATTGATGCGAAAGCGAGTTGCTGCAATGTAAAAGAATATTTTTTGCATCTGGATTTTGTTTTTGTTTCCTGAGATTTTTAAAAAACAAAAATCCGGAACAAAGGGAAACCCAAACGGCAATTATTGAATTCGGTTTCATCCATCTTGAATTTGGTATTGCAAACTGTTTTAAAGAATATGTTTGTGAGGAAATGCATTAAAAAGAGAAACACAAATCTTTTTTTTTTAAAAAAAATCAATTTTCTTACTTAAAATAAAAATCACTCATATTCCTTCGTTTGCTGTAATTTGAATAATACTGATAAAATTCATTATTGCCTTCATTCCAATAAAGTAAACAAGCACAACAAACAAATAAATATAGCTGATTCTTATTTGTGTGAATACCGTGCTTCTTTCATTTTCGTGTATATTTAAACCTTCAAAAAAATACTGATGAAAAGATATTTATCCTTTATTATTTTCCTTTTATGCTGCTTTGCTTCTTTTGCTCAAAACGAAGACAGTACATGGTTTGTAAATAATTATACCAAACTGGAACAATACATTCCAATGCGTGACGGAGTAAAGCTTTTCACTTCCATTTATATTCCAAAAGATCAGAGTTCAAAACATCCCTTTTTGATGACACGTACACCCTATTCATGTGCACCTTATGGGGCCGATAAATTTGCTGCTCTGTGGCGCACTTATTTAATTAAGTACATGAAAGAAAATTTCATTTTTGTGATGCAGGATGTGAGAGGCAGATATATGAGTGAAGGAACTTTTGAGGATGTACGGCCTTTCAACAAAAATAAAAAGGGAAAAGAGATAGATGAAGCAAGCGACAGTTATGATGCGATTGATTGGCTGGTAAAAAATATAAAAAATAACAATGGAAAAGTTGGCGTGCTCGGTACATCTTATCCCGGCTTTTATTCCACCGAAGCCGCTCTCAGCGGCCATCCGGCGCTGGTTGCTGTAAGTCCGCAGGCACCAGTGACTGATTGGTTTATGGGTGACGATTTCCATCATAAAGGCGCCTTCTTTATTATGGATGGTTTTTCTTTTTATCCATTTTTTGGAACTCCACATCCTAAACCATCTACAACTTATACTCATGGGTTTTCTTTTCAATCTGATGATAATTACAACGCTTATTTAAAAACAGGCGCATTGAAAAATTTTTCGAGGTTGATGGGCGATTCTATTCCTTTCTGGAATGATTTGTATCAGCATCCAAATTATGATGATTGGTGGCAGGCAAGAAATGCGCGAAATGGTTTATATAATGTAAAACCGGCGATGCTTTGGGTAGGTGGTTTGTTTGATGCGGAAGATTGCTTTGGCGCCTGGAATTCTTATAAAGCCAATGAAAAGCAAAGTCCTCAAACTGACAGTCGCATTGTAATGGGACCATGGTATCACGGGCAATGGAGCCGTGAAGGAAGCTACCTGGGTAATGTAAGATTTGGGAGCAATACGTCTGCTTTTTACCAGGACAGTATTGAGATTCCTTTCTTCAATTATTATTTATTGGGAAAAGGAAATACTGCCAACATTGCCAAAGCCAATATATTTTTTCCAGGTGAAAATAAATGGCATCGTTTTAATAAATGGCCACCTGAAAATGTACAGGAACAAAATCTTTATTTAGGATCCGATGCAAATTTATCATTGAATGACAAGCCAAAAGATTGGAAAGGCTATGATGAATATACGAGCGATCCTGCGCATCCTGTACCTTATACACAAGACATTCATTTTAAAAGAACACGCGAATATATGGACGACGATCAGAGATTTGCTTCACGCAGGCCGGACGTGTTAACTTATGAAACGCCGGTATTGAACGAAGATGTAACTCTTGCGGGTCCGGTAATTGCCGATTTGCTGACTTCTATTTCCACTACAGATGCGGATTTTGTGGTGAAATTGATTGATGTATTTCCCGATAATTTTAAATATCCTGAAGATGTAAAAGGAAACGATAAAAATTATCCGATGGGCGGATATCAAATGCTCGTTCGTGCAGAAATTATGCGCGGAAAATTCAGAAATAGTTTTTCAAAACCAGAGCCGTTTGTGCCTGGAAAAATCACTGAAGTAAAATGGGAATTACCCGATGTAGCCCATACGTTTTTAAAAGGCCATCACATCATGATTCAAATTCAAAGCAGCTGGTTTCCATTGGCCGATCGCAATCCACAAAAGTTTATTGACATTTACAAAGCTGACGACAGTGATTTTCAGAAAGCGAATATCCGCATTTATCATGATGGAGAACATCCTTCAAAAATTATACTGCCTGTCTTAAAGTAATTTTGTAAATTAGTAAAAAGAAAACAATGGAAGCAATCATTTTAGAACCTAAAAATATCGATGAACTTCATGCTGTAAAGAAAGTAATTAAAGAAATAGGTATTAGTTCATTCACCATAAGTGATTCTGAAAAAAAGTATTTATCAAAATTAAAAAAGGCTACCTATGCCAAAGGAAAGTATATAGATCCCGAACTTGAACAGATGAATAAAAAAGATCGCGTACAACTTGCAAAGTATAAGTTGGCAACATTATCAAAACGTAATCAAAAAGCAACTGCATCAATGGAATAAGTGAAGTGCTACAAGATATAAGAAAACCTCTCCATGGGAAAAAGAAATAGTAGAATTATTCTTGATGCAAATTGGTGGGTGAGTTTTGCAATAATGAGATTTCAAAATAAAATCGCATCTGTAATCACAAATCCTGCATTCGATTTTTTTTCGTGTGATCAACTTGAACCGGAAATAAAAAAAATTTTGAACGAAAAAAGAATCCAAAAATATCTTGACAGTAAAATAAAAAAGGAATTCTGGTATTATTATTTCGAAACAGTAGAATATTTTAAAATTAAATCTTCAATTTCTATTTCCAGAGACAAAAAAGATAATTATCTACTCGCAGTTTCTAAAGATGTAAATGCTGATTTTCTCATAACCGGAGATAAAGAACTTCTTGTTCTAAAAGGTTTTGAAAATACTTTAATCATGACCCTAACAGAATTTCTTAAATATATAAACAAAAAATAAGCATGAAATTAATTTTGTCGCTTCTTTCTCTCTTTTTTTTTACATCTTCATTTAGTCAATCTTCCGATTTTGTAAAAGAAAATTACAATAAAACCGATACGACCATTACCATGCGTGATGGAATAAAACTTTACACCGTCATTTATGTTCCAAAAGATCAATCCCAGAAATATCCTTTCCTGATTGAGCGTACCCCTTATTCCGCTGGACCTTACGGAAAAAATAATTATAAAAAACGGATCGGGCCGAATGAAGCATTGATGCACGAAAAATACATTTTCGTTTACCAGGATGTGCGTGGCCGTTACATGAGCGAAGGGCACAATAAAGAAGTAACACCTTACATTCCCGACAAAAAAAGTAATAAGGATGTGGATGAAAGCAGTGACACTTATGATACGATGGATTGGTTATTAAAAAATATCAAAAACAATAATGGGCGCGCTGGTTTGTATGGAATCTCTTATCCGGGTTTTTATGCGACGGCAAGTTTGCCTGGGGCACATCCATCCATAAAAGCAGTGAGTCCGCAAGCTCCCGTAACAGATGAATTTATCGGTGATGATGCCAATCACAACGGTGCTTTTTTTCTATTGGATAATTTTATGTTTATGAATTATTTTGGTAAAGAAAGAAATGGTCCAACTGAAGATTATGGCAGTACCATGTTTGATGCAAAAACGAATGATGTCTATCAGTTTTTTCTAAATCTTGGATCGATAAAAAATACCCAGTCTGCAAAATATTTTAATCACCGCAGCTATATCTGGAATGAATACCTGGCCCATGATACTTATGATGACTACTGGCAAAAAAGAAACATCCGTCAATATTTGAAAAATATAAAAATCCCTACGCTCGTGGTGGGTGGCTGGTTTGATGCCGAAGATCTTTTTGGTTCGCTACATACTTACCAGGCAATAGAAAAACAAAGCCGTGAAAATAAAAACTTTTTGGTGATGGGGCCGTGGACACATGGTGCATGGGCAAGAAATGGCTGGAATAAATTTGGAAGTTATGATTTTGGAAGCAATACCAGCGCATATTTCCAGGATAGTTTGCAAACAAAGTTTTTCAATTATTTTTTAAAAGATGAAGGAACATGGAATACTTCTGAAGCAACTGTTTTTGAAACAGGAACCAATCAGTGGCTTCATTTTAAACAGTGGCCTCCTGAAAATATTTCGGATGTCAGTTATTATTTTGATTCAGATAAAAAATTATCTAATCAAAAAAATAATTCCACAAATAGTTTCGATGAATATATCAGCGATCCTGCAAATCCGGTTCCTTATACGGCGAAAGTTCAGGGCAGAAGAAATAATGAATACATGGTGGAAGACCAGCGCTTTGCTGCATCCAGAAATGATGTGTTGGTTTATGAATCACCAGCTTTGAATGAAGATGTTACGATTGCAGGACCTATTCTTGCTGATTTTTTTGCAAGCATTTCAACAACAGATGCCGACTTTATTGTAAAGCTGATTGATGTAGTTCCTGCAGAAGAAATCAATGAGGCAAATCCAACGAAAGAGGCTACCAATGGCGATTTTCAACGTCTTGTGCGGGCAGAAGTGATGCGCGGAAAATTCAGAAATGATTATGTTCATCCCGAACCTTTTGTTCCCGGAAAAATAAGTGAAGTAAAAATAAATCTGAATGATGTATGTCATACTTTTAAAAAAGGACATAAAATAATGGTCCAGGTGCAAAGCAGTTGGTTTCCGTTGGTTGATATGAATCCTCAAAAGTTTATGCGCATTCCGGATGCGAATGAAAATGATTTTCAAAAATCAACGATAAAAATTTATCACGATAAAAATCATGATTCAAAAATTGTTCTTCCTGTTTTGAAATAATTTTTATGAAAAAAAAATTTATAGAAATGTCAATTTTTGGCTTTCAGTAAAAGCACAAATAATCCGCATTTGTGTTTTTACATTTTTGTCTTTTATTTTTTAATTCTTAATCTTTAAATATGAATACAGATCCCGTAATTGTAGAACGCATTCTTGATGCACCGACCAAAAAAGTTTGGGAAGCGCTTACTGATAATGATCAAATGCGCAAATGGTATTTTGACATTTCGTCCTTTAAACCACAACTCGGATTTGAATTTCAGTTTGAAGGCGGAAGTGAAGAACAAACTTATGTTCATTTGTGTAAAATAACACAGATTGTTCCTGAGGAAAAACTGCAATATTCCTGGCGCTACGCGGGTTATCCAGGCAATTCTCTGGTGACTTTTGAATTATTTCCGGAAGGCAATGTAACAAGAATTAAACTGACACATGAGGGACTGGAAACATTTCCGGAAGGGCGTGATTTTTCAAAAGCAAGCTTTACAAACGGATGGACACACATTATCGGAAAAAGTCTGAAAGATTTTGTGGAAAAATAAATTAGAATTTGCGCTATTTCTTCGTTTGCTAAAAGAAAGGTATTTCGTTTCTGATTCTTCATTTGCTTTTTTCTATTCTTCATTCATTACCATTCAAACCATAAAAGTTCATTTCCGCCAACAATTTCCGAAATTGCGGCCTAAAATTTTATTGAATGGCGTATAATAGTTACCGGCCCTCGCAGTCTTCCACTCCCGTTGTTTTGAATCTGATCATTATTAATGTCATTGTTTTTGTGGCCCAGTTGGTATTTAAAGATCTTACAAGTTATCTCGCTCTTTACTCTTATGATACCGGTCTTTTTAAGCCTTACCAGTTGGTAACGCACATGTTTGCGCATTCTCCAAACAATTATTTTCATATTATTTTCAATATGTACGCATTGTGGCTTTTTGGTTCATCACTGGAAAGATTATGGGGAGGAAAAAGATTTTTGATATTTTATTTTATTTGCGGAATCGCTGCAGGACTGACACAAATGTTTCTCGTAAGCCAGGGAGCAGCAATAGGCGCTTCCGGCGCAATCATGGGACTACTGGCAGCATTCGCTTACACTTTTCCAAATATTCAATTTTATATTCTTCCGATTCCATTTCCTATTAAAGCAAAATATCTTGCAATAATATATGCGGCTATCGATATTTTTGGCCAGTTTTCCGGCGGAGGTGATGTAGCTCACTTTGCACATCTTGGTGGACTGGTAATGGGATTAATAATTTGTATCATTTGGAAAAAAAGTGGCAAAAGCCGGTATTAAACTTAAAAATTTCTCATTTTAAAATGGCATCAAATTGGTAATTTTACAGAGAAAAAAGAAATTGGATAATGGGCGAATCAGACAGATATATTGACCGCAACTTTAAAAAAATTACCCTCGGCGATGATAGTAATGCATTAATGATGCTTGTGGGCATGAATGCGCTCATCTTCATTTCTTTTGGAATCATTCAAATCTTGTATTACCTCACACAATCCACTACTACAGCCTTTCATTATGAAATTCTCAGATGGTTTATTGTCCCTGCTAAATTATCTTCCCTTGCTGTTTTACCATGGACTATTTTTACTTACATGTTTGTTCATGTTGGGGTAATTTATACCGTTATTACTCTTGTTTGGCTTTGGGTATTCGGCTCTATTTTGCAAGATATTTCAGGAAATTCAAAAATAATTCCATTATATATTTATGGCGGTATTGCAGGCGCAATCGTGTTTGTGACAGCCAATTACCTGATACCTTCTTTAAGAAACCAGGTGGAATATTCTTTTATGCTCGGTGGGAATGCAGGAATTATGGCCATAGCAGTGGCAACTACCACACTTTCACCAGATTACCGATTATTTAAAATGCTGAATGGTGGGATTCCATTATGGATTTTAACCCTTCTTTATATCGTGATAGATGTTGCCGGAAGCCATGGAATGGGCGAACAACTGGCGCACCTTGGTGGTGGCCTTATTGGTTTTTTGTTTATTGTTAGTTTGAGAAAGGGTTACGATTGGAGCCTCTGGATGCATAAATTATACAACTGGTTTTTAAATCTTTTTAACCCTGACAAACCCATACCTGACCGCGAAAAAATAAAAGAAAAAGTATTTTATAATACCGGTGGTACAAAGCCTTTCATAAAACGTCCTGTAGTAACGCAACAGCGCATAGATGAGATTCTCGATAAGATCAATCAGAAAGGATTTAGCCATTTATCTGAAGAAGAAAAAACGATTTTAAAAAAAGCAGGAGAGACTGATTTCTGATTTGCTTTTCAAACTGATATTCACCAATAAAAAGGATTCCTTTAAATGGAAAAACCCTTTCTGCGGAGGTTTACAAAAAAGATATTTGTTGCCTCAAATCTCCTTATTGGCCTACTTTTTCTTGCCGGCGCAAATGTAAAATATTTTAATCCGCAGCACTGGTGGTTCCTGAGTTTATTCACACTGCTGCTGCCTTACTTATTGCTGCTGCTTATTTTATTTATCTTGTTTTGGTTATTGACAAAACCTGTATTCAGTCTCATTTCCTTGTTCATTATTTTCATTTCTTTCCATGCAGTAAAAAGTGTTTTTCCTTTAAATTTTTCTCCTGATTTTTCTATGCAAAAAAAGCGTGGAGAAATTCGCGTAATGAGTTGGAATGTCGAACTATTTAATATTCTTCATTACAAGGATCATCCTGAGATCAAACAAAAGATGATCGGCCTGATCAATGAATATGATCCCGATATTGCCTGCTTCCAGGAGATGGTAGCAGGTGAAAATAAAAAAGCGATCAACTATTTCCCCGATATTGAAAAACAACTAAAGTTTTCTGATTACCTGTATTCATACAGTGTAAAAGATAACTTTGATCGCTATCATCATTTTGGAATTATTATCTTTTCAAAATTTCCGATCCTCAGAAAACAAACATTGATCAATAATCCAAACAGTTATAATTCTACCTTTCAATTTGTAGATATTGTCGCCGGAAAAGATACGTTCAGGATATTTAATGTGCACCTTCAGTCGTTGAAATTTTCTCGCGCAAATTTGAATTACCTCGACAGCGGGACAGTGCCTCCACAGGGAAATATCTCCGAATCAAAGAACATTATATCAAAAATAAAACTGGGAGTTTTAAAAAGAGCGGCGCAGGCAAATTTTATAAAAGATGAATTAAATCATAGCCCATACCCGGTAATTGTTTGCGGCGATTTTAATGACGTTCCGGTTTCTTATGCTTATGAAACCATTGGCCAGGGCCTCCAAAACGCCTTTGTAGAAAAAGGGTCCGGCATTTCACGAACTTTTAGTTCCATTTCTCCCACACTTCGTATTGATAATATTTTTACTGATAAACAATTTAAGATAGTTCAGTTTGCCCGGATAAAAAAATTATTCAGTGATCATTTTCCCATCATTGCCGATGTAAAATTTGAGACCAATAGCCGCTAAGAAGCTTGCTGAAGTATAACAACAAACTTACTATATTCTTGCGTGAACTATCGGTAAGTCTTTCTTTACTGACGGTATAAAACACGGTTCATGAAACTTGCAGGAAGAGTTGCTTTTGAAGTGTTTTTCAGCTTAGCAATGTTTGCGGTAAAACCGATGCCTTTCAACTTGTTTATTGAATTATTCATGCAAAGCTTACGATACATTTTTTGTAAAATCTAAATTAGCTGCGTTGTTTGCGGTAAATATTTTGACATAATTGTTTAACTTGTGCACCTTCACTTAAAACCTTTATTTAATTGTAATGAAAAAAATCCTGGTTACCTTCTTCCTGCTCACTTCTTTGAAATTTATTGCATTTTCTCAGGCGCCAAATGCCGCCATTCATTGGGCTGACAGTGTTTTTAATACATTATCTGATGATCAGCGAATTGCACAATTAATGGTATTGCGGGAAAGCAGTTATTCAAAAGATGGTCCGATTTATTATGATTCTGCCATCATTGATGCGATTCAAAAATATAATATCGGTGGCATTTGCCTCTTCCAGGGAACACCCGTAAAACAAGCAAATTTCATCAATCAATTTCAAAGCATTGCTAAAACGCCTTTGATGGTTTGTATCGATGGCGAATGGGGGCTGGGCATGCGTCTTGACAGTGTGATGTCGCTCAATCACGAAATGATGCTTGGTGCGATGAACGATTCATCTTTAGTATATGAATATGGAAAATTAGTGGGCGAACAATGCAAAAGAATGGGTATCCAGGTAAATTTTGCGCCAGTGGTTGACATCAATAATAACCCCAATAATCCTGTAATCAATGATCGTTCTTTTGGGGAAAATAAATACAAAGTGGCGCGTTATGGAGTGGCTTACCTTAAAGGAATGCAGGACGCAGGAGTGATGTCTTGTGCCAAACATTTTCCCGGCCATGGAGATGTAAGTGTTGATTCTCATTTAGATCTACCGGTCATTAATAAGTCAATGGCTCAACTCGATTCGTTGGAACTATATCCCTTCAAAAGGATGTTTGAAGCGGGTGTGCCAAGTGTGATGATTGCACATCTTTATATTCCTGCAATTGACAGCACGCCGAATACCGCAACTTCATTATCAAAAAATAATGTAACCGGTTTGCTTCGAAACCAACTTCATTTTGACGGACTTACTTTTACCGACGCGCTCGATATGAAAGGGGTGGCAAAATTCTTTCCTGGTGGCCAGATAGCAGCGCAATCATTGATTGCCGGCAATGATATGCTTTGTCTTCCTTCAGACATTCCTTCGTGTATACAAAAAATAAGGGAAGCAATTGATAGCAATAAATTGACGTGGAATGATATTTATCAAAAATGCAAAAAAGTACTTGCTTATAAGTATATGTATGGTGTTGCAAATGCAAAACCTGTAAACACCGATAACCTGACCAATGATTTGAATGCCGGTATTGCGAACTTGAAAAAAATTATTGCAGAAAATGCGATCACTGTTTTGAAGAACGATGATGCAGAATTTTTTCCGCTAACTGCAGAAAATAAAAAAATCGCTTATGTAGGAATTGGAATTGATAGCGCCAATACATTTGCGAACCGTTTGAAAAATGATCTGAAAGCGGACGCCTTTTATTTCAATTATAAAGAAGACGCAGCAAGAGTTTTATCAACAGTGGAATTGTTAAAAAGCAGCTACACCGCTGTGGTAATAGGCCTTCACGATTATCGTCGCTATCCGGCGAATAACTTTGGCATCAGTAATCCTGCTTTGGATCTGATAAAACAAATCCAACAAAACAATAAAACAGTCTTGTTTGATTTTGGAAATCCTTACGCCCTTAAAAACTTTTGCGATGCAAAAAATTTAGTGGCATGTTATGAAGATGATTCCATTACACAAAATGTAGCAGCAGATATCCTGGAAGGAAAAATATTTGCAAAAGGAACTTTACCTGTTACCGTTTGTGATAATTATAAATACGGAAGTGGTGTTATTTCAAAAAGAATTATGCCCGTTGCAACTCCTGAGTCAGAAGGATTGAATGGCTTACAAATGATTACTGAAATTGATTCGATAGCTAACCTTGGAATCAGCGGCATGGCCTATCCTGGCTGTGTTGTATTGATTGCACGCCATGGTAAAATAGTTTTTGAAAAGGCGTACGGGACTTATAATTACGATACACCTCAGCCGGTAACATTAAGCAGTATTTTTGATATGGCATCCGTGACAAAAATTTGCGCGACTACTTTGAGCGTAATGAAACTGTATGATGAAGGCAAATTAAAACTGGATAAAACGCTTGGAACCTATTTACCCTGGGTTAGAAAAAGTGATAAGAAAGATCTGAAAATTGAGAATATATTACTTCATCAGGCAGGTCTTGTTCCCGATGTTGTATTTTATAGAAAAACAATAGATCCACTTACAAAACATCCATCGCCTCAATATTTTCAGTCCGATTCTTCAGCTAAATTTAGTGTAAGAATTGCCCAAAATTTGTATCTGCGTAGCGATTATGCGGACTCCATGAATCAAAGTATTCTCGACAGCAAATTGATTCCTGGCAATAAATATATTTACAGTGACAACGATTTTATTTTTATGGGCGATGTTGTAAAAGCAATTTCCGGATTGAGGTTAGATAAATATGCGGATAAATATTTTTATCAACCAATGGGCCTTCATTCGATAGGTTTCAATCCGAGAAACAGGTTTGACACCAATTTGGTTGCTCCAACAGAAGCGGATAATTATTTCCGTTATCAACATTTGCATGCCGATGTACATGATGAAGGTTCTGCGATGTTTGGCGGCGTTGCCGGACATGCAGGTTTGTTCAGTAGTGCAGAAAATATTGCTGCACTCTTACAAATGTTCTTGGATGGTGGATCTTTTAATGGCAAGCAATATCTGAAACCCGAAACTTTGAACTTGTTTACTGCTTACAACAGTAGCATCAGCCGCCGCGGAATTGGATTTGACAAACCGGAAAAAGATAATTACACTACTACTGAAGCTCATCCTTATCCTTCAAGATATGCATCTCCGCTGACTTTTGGACACACCGGATATACCGGAACCTGTATTTGGGTTGATCCAAAATATGATTTGGTTTATGTTTTTCTCAGCAATCGTGTAAATCCAACGAGAAGTAATAATCTGTATAAATATAATATTCGCGGAGCGATTGAAGATGCCGTGTATAAGGCAATGACACCGGCGATTCCTGAAGTAGTGAAGAGAGAGGAGATGGAGAAGGGAATGAAGAATTAAAAAATGAATGATTGCAGTAAAGGAAGAAATAACGACAAAAATGATTCTGCTAATTCGCAGCGAACGTTTTCATTGTCGGGATTAATTTTCAAAGACGAGGAATTAAATTCGCTAACAAACGAAAGTTAATTGATGAAAAGAAAACATACTTCCCTTACCATTATGCCTTTTACTCAGATATTTTAACTCCAATTCATTAAATTTGGGTCACGGTAAACCAACAAAAAAGCCAAATGTTCTTTTTAAAATAAATTAACTCCTAAATTCCATTTCAATCATGCAGTATCCATATCAGATCAAAACCTTGGAACAGTACAAAGAAGAATACCAAAAAAGTGTTGACAATCCGGAAGGATTCTGGGCGGAAATTGCTGAAAATTTTCAATGGAGAAAAAAATGGGATAAGGTGTTGGAATGGAATTTTATTGACCCAAAAGTAGAATGGTTTAAAGGCGCAAAATTAAATATCACCGAAAATTGTATCGACCGCCATTTGGAAACATTGGGAGAAAAACCGGCCATCATCTGGGAACCAAATAATCCTGAAGAAAGAACGCGGGTTGTAACTTATTCAAGATTACACAAAAGAGTTTGCCAGGTTGCGCAGATGCTCATAAATAACGGTGTGAAAAAAGGCGATCGTGTATGTATCTATATGGGAATGGTTCCGGAGCTCGCGTACGCTGTGCTTGGATGTGCCAGAATTGGCGCCATACACAATGTGATTTTCGGCGGATTTTCTTCACAAAGCATTGCCGATCGTCTCGAAGATTCAAAGGCAGAATTTATCATCACCTGCGATGGCGCTTTTCGAGGTGGAAAAGACATTCCGCTAAAAAGTATTGTAGACGATGCTTTGATTGGCAACAAGATGGTTAAAAAAGTAATTGTTTATACGCGTACCCGTCGGCCGGTATCAATGATAAAAGGGCGGGATATCTGGTGGGAAGATGAAATGGATCATGCCTTATTTCAAATTGAAAAAAATAACGAAGTCAGTTTTCCCGCAGTAGAAATGGATGCCGAAGATCCGCTGTTTATTTTATATACTTCCGGCTCAACCGGCAAACCAAAAGGAGTAGTACATACCACAGCTGGATACATGATCTGGACAACTTATACTTTTGTCAATACCTTTCAATACCAACCCGGCGATGTCTATTTCTGTACCGCTGATATTGGCTGGATTACAGGACATAGTTACATCGTATATGGACCGCTTGCTGCAGGAGCAACCAGTGTGATGTTTGAAGGAATTCCGACCTGGCCGGATGCCGGAAGATTTTGGGACATTGTGGATAAATACAAAGTAAATATTCTGTACACCGCACCAACCGCTATTCGCAGTTTAATGGCTCATGGTCTCGAACCATTGGAGGGAAAAGATTTAAGCTCATTAAAAGTTTTGGGAAGTGTTGGCGAACCAATCAATGAAGAAGCGTGGCATTGGTATGATGAGTATGTAGGCAAAGGCCGTTGCCCGATCGTTGATACCTGGTGGCAAACAGAAACTGGCGGTATTATGATTTCTAATTTAGCAGGCGTTACTCCAGCCAAACCCAGTTGGGCTACCTTGCCTTTACCCGGAGTACAGCCGGTTTTGATAGACGAACATGGACAGGAAGCACACGAACGGGATGAAACTGGCTTGTTGAAAGGCAACCTGTGCATCAAAGCGCCGTGGCCGGGAATTTTAAGAACTACCTATGGCGATCATGAGCGCTGCCGCAAAAATTATTTTGCCACTTATCCGGGATTATATTTTACCGGAGACGGAGCATTGAAAGACGAAGAAGGAAATTACAGGATCACCGGCCGGGTGGATGATGTATTGAATGTCAGTGGCCATCGTATTGGTACTGCAGAAGTGGAGAATGCTATTAACATGCATACCAGTGTAGTAGAAAGCGCGGTAGTGGGTTTTCCGCATTCGATAAAAGGGCAGGGGATTTATGCTTTCGTTATTAATGAGAAGAAACCGCACGATGAAGAACTTGCGAAACAGGACATCCTTGAAACTGTTTCAAGAATCATCGGGCCGATTGCAAAGCCCGACAAAATTCAATTTGTAAGCGGCCTGCCAAAAACAAGAAGTGGAAAGATCATGCGTCGTATTCTTCGAAAAATTGCTGAAGGAGAAATGGAAAATCTGGGAGATACCACAACATTACTTGATCCCGCAATTGTCAATGAAATTAAAGAAAACAGGCTGTAAGAATGGGAATGATTTAAATTTTATGTTGCAGCTTTTTTGTTAATGATTCGATTTCAATTTGCTGGAAAGTAAGGCAGTTCCAAATCCAAGAATGGCAATCAGTGTAAATGACCACCGTAAGCTAATTGCCTGCGCAATAAAGCCAATTAACGGAGGCCCAATTAAAAAGCCAAGGAAACCAATCGTTGAAACTGCTGCTAAAGCCGCACCGGCGCTCATTGTGGTTGATTTTCCCGCCAGTCCATAAACAATCGGTACTACAGAAGAAACCCCAAAACCGACAAGAAAAAAGCCTGCAGTTGCTGTTAATAAATAAGGAAATATTACGGCAAGTAATAGCCCAGTTGTAATAACACTTCCACTTAGTTGCAGCATTCGTTTCACGCCGAATTTTGTGACAAGCGAATCGCCGACAAAACGACCCAAAGCCATGGTGCTGGTAAAAGCAACGTACCCAAGGGTGATTATTGAAGCGGGCGCTTTGACAATATTTTTAAAATAAACACCACTCCAGTCTGACATTGCTCCTTCATTTACCAAACAACAAAAAGCAATCATTCCCAACAGTAAGATCTTTTTGTCCGGCTTCACAAAAACTTTTTGCCGCTGCCGATGCCCGATATCATGAGGTAAAGTGAATTTATAAGATACAAATACGAGAATAATGGCTGCGGCAGCAACAATTGAAAAATGGATCGTCGGAGACAAGCCTCTTGACACAAAAAAGGTCCCAGTAACTGCACCGGTAAAACCAGCAAGGCTCCATAATCCGTGAAAAGAAGCCATTACTGATCTTCCATATAATGTTTCAACGCCGACAGCCTGTGTGTTCATCGCAATATTAATCAGGTTTCCCATTATTCCAAAAGAAAACAAAGAAATAACCAATTGCAAGACCGATGTTGAGGAAGCGAGCAGCAACAGGTTAGCAGGATAAAAAATGGAACCGATAATCATCATTGGCCTGCTTCCGAAACGCGATACCAGCCAGCCGGAAACAGGAAGACTGGTCATTAATCCTGCAGGAAGTGCAAACAATACAGCGCCAAGTCCTGCATCCGACAAATGTAATTTTGCCTGGATTGCCGGTATGCGGCTAGCCCAGGTAGAAAATGTTAATCCTGCAATAAAGAAAAATATGCTTGTAGCGATCCTGTATTTTCTAAATAAGGTTTTTTTGTACGCTCCGTTGTCGTTCAATTGATTTTATTAAAGTGTAAAAGTAAGAATATTAAAGGCTGCCGTTTACTTTATAGCGTAATTAAAACGTTGGTAAGTCATTAAAGAAATCATCAATTTTTGCTTAAAAAGCCTAAATCATTTTCCAAATTATTTGTTTGTTTGTTGTAAAGCGCAGAATTACATTCTTTTGTTAAAACCTCAAGATCGTTTTTAAATCCCCTTTAAAAGCGCTTATTTTTTTACAGAATCTTCGTACCTTTGCGCCCTCTAAATTTAATATACAGAAATCAGGGGAAATTGATCGAAACGTGAATGCAATTTCTGGTTAGATAAAGAAATAAATAATTAAATAACAAAAACAAAAACAAGCCAAATGGCCGATTTAAGATTTCAAAGAAATTTTGGTATTGCCGCTCATATTGATGCCGGCAAAACCACTACTACAGAGCGAATTCTGTATTATACAGGCGTAAACCATAAAATAGGTGAAGTGCATGATGGCGCTGCAACTATGGACTGGATGGCGCAGGAGCAGGAGCGTGGTATTACCATCACGTCAGCAGCTACCACCTGCTTCTGGAATTTCCCGCTTAACCAGGGTAAAAAAACTGCCGAGACTCATCAATATAAATTTAATATTATTGACACTCCGGGCCACGTGGATTTTACCGTGGAAGTAGAACGTTCTCTTCGCGTATTGGATGGGTTATTATCCTTGTTTTGCGCGGTGAGCGGGGTAGAACCTCAGAGCGAAACTGTATGGCGACAGGCTAACAAATATAAAGTACCGCGTATCGGCTTTGTAAATAAAATGGATCGTTCAGGTGCTGATTTTTTAAATGTGGTAAAACAGGTAAAAGAAATGCTGGGTGCCAAAGCGGTTCCTTTGCAATTACCCATCGGCGCTGAAGATAGTTTTAAAGGTGTGGTAGATCTGATCACGATGAAAGCGATTGTTTGGGATGATGCTACCCAGGGAATGACCTATCATGAAATTCCTATTCCGGAAGACATGAAAGACGATGTCGAAGAATGGAGGCAACACCTTGTAGAAGCAGTAGCAGAATATGACGAGAAATTATTGGAGAAATTTTTTGACGATCCTAATTCTATTACAGAAGATGAAATGCACGAAGCAATTCGTAAAGCAACCATCGATATTTCAATCATTCCGATGATGTGTGGTTCTTCTTTCAAAAATAAAGGAGTACAAGCCGCTTTGGATGCAATCGTTCGTTATCTTCCGGGGCCAATGGATATTCCACCGGTAAAAGGAATCAATCCGGATAATGGAAATGAAGAAATCCGGCATTCTGATCCGAAAGAACCATTCAGTGCATTGGCATTTAAAATTATGACCGATCCTTTTGTGGGACGTCTGGCTTTCTTCCGCGCATACAGTGGCCGTTTGGATTCAGGTTCTTATGTGTTGAATACCCGTACAGGAAAGAATGAAAGAATTTCAAGAATTATGCAGATGCATGCCAATAAACAAAATCCTGTAGATTTTATCCAGGCTGGTGATATTGGTGCGGCAGTTGGTTTTAAAGATATTAAAACTGGTGATACTTTATGCAATGAAAATCATCCGATCGTTTTGGAAGCAATGACTTTCCCGGAACCCGTTATTGCAATTGCAATCGAACCGAAAACGCAGGCGGACGTTGATAAAATGGGAATGGCGATTTCTAAACTTGTGGAAGAAGATCCGACACTTCGTGTAAATACAGACGAAGAAACCGGACAAACAATTCTTCGCGGAATGGGCGAGTTGCATTTGGAAATTATTATTGACCGTTTGAAACGCGAATTTAAAGTAGAGATAAATCAAGGCGCGCCTCAGGTGGCTTATAAAGAAGCATTCAGAACTACTGTTGAACATCGTGAAGTACTGAAAAAACAAACCGGTGGACGTGGTAAATTTGCGGATATTGTTTTTGAAATCGGGCCTGCAGATGAAGAATTTTTGAAAGAAGATAAAGGTAACTTCCAGTTTGTAAATGGATTGTTTGGCGGTTCAATTCCTAAAGAATTTGTGCCGGCTATTCAGAAAGGTTTTGAAACTGCGATGACTACAGGTGTATTGGCAAGTTATCCGATGGAAAGCATGAAAGTGCGCGTATTTGATGGTTCATTCCACCAGGTTGACTCTGATGCTATGTCATTTGAACTTTGTGCCAAGCAAGGTTATCGTGAAGCAGGACGTAAAGCCAAACCTGTTTTACTTGAACCAATTATGAAAGTAGAAGTTCTTACTCCTGATCAATACATGGGTGATGTAACAGGTGACTTGAACCGTCGTCGCGGAATGTTGGAAGGAATGGATACAAAACATGGTGTTCAGGTAATCAAAGCAAAAGTTCCATTGAGCGAAATGTTTGGATATGTAACGCAGTTGCGTTCACTTACCAGTGGCCGTGCTACTTCTACCATGGAGTTCAGCCATTACGCTCCCGCTCCAAATAATATTGCGGAAGAAGTGGTTGCAAAACAGAAAGGAAAAATGAAAGTAGAAGATTAATTTGATTTTTAATAATTTAGAAGAAAGGCTGTTCTGAAAAGAATGGCCTTTTTTGTTTGTAATCCTTTATGATTTCATTCTAAAGTGAATGAAGAAATATTGCGGATTCTTATTTTTCTAAAAAATAATTCATGAGCAACATAAATATTGAGAATGCTTTTTTAACCAAAATTTCCGTTGAAATTCCCGATAGATGTGACAATGAATATAGAACTGCTGCTTGCCTTTTGTAAATTGCATAATGCGAATTCCAGTTTTGATTATTATACTTTGTTTATCTCTATCTGTCATAAGATGTTCTTCAAAGAAAGAACCTTCTAAAATGCAACAGGTATTGGGTTTACAAAAAATGAGCGACCTGGCAACAGCGGAATACGTGGTGACGAAAATCATCAAAGCCAATGATGATAATACATGGTATAAAATAGGCAACCGGAAAATCCTAATGACCTGTAAAGCCTCGCTGGCCGCGGGAATTGATCTTTCGAAATTAACTGATAAAGACGTTGATATTAATGGCGGAAATATCTCCATCACATTGCCACACGCCAAATTATTATACGTGGATATAAAGCCGGAAGATATCAAAACGGTTTACCAGGATGTGTCGCTTTTCAGAAATAATTTTTCAGCGCAGGAAAAAGATGAACTGGCAGCGCAGGCAGAGAAACAAATAAAAGCAAGCGCTGATTCATTAGGAATATTGGTAACTGCAGAAACGAATGCCACGCTTTTTATCAGTAATTTTTTGCAAAAAGAAGGATTTAAAAACATCAATATCAATTTTACATCAGCAAAAAGTTCATTACCATAAATGCGAAAAGTATTGCAAAAATATCTGCTGATTGTCGTAGCGGCATTGCTGATTATTTTTTTATTTCAAAAAATAAACTGGTTTCCTTCTTTCAAAAATATATTCCGCAGTAAACCAATAAATATTGAAGAAACGCCTGTCATTATTCAGCAAATAAATTCTCTTGCACAACTGATTACTGTAACTTTTACAGATGAAGTGGTGATGGATACTGCTAAAATCGGAAATGGATTGCCATCACTGCTTCCGTCTGCAATCGGAACAGTGTTGACTCCTGCGATTGATAAGCTCGTGATTATTGGTCGCGGAAAAGTGCTTGTTGGCACCGACTTAAAAGGTTTAGAACAAAAAGATATTTATACTGACGGTGATTCAATTCATGTGATATTGCCTCGTGCCAAAATTTTGCAGACAATAATCAACCCTTCTGATTTTGAAACTTTTATAGAGGATGGAACGTGGAATGAACCGGCAGTAACCGGGCTTAAAATAAAGATCAGGAATGAAATTAATCAGCATGCAATCGAGCAGAATATTCTTCAACAGGCCGATGCACGAAGTGAAAATATTATAGAAACTTTTTTGAAAAATACCGGTTTTAAAAGAGTAGGAATTGCTTTTGGCAATTAAATAATGCCCTACCCTGTGACTAGTTGCTTTCCGAATTTTTGCACCACGCTTTTTACCGTTTTTTTAAATTCTTCTAATTTTTTAAACTGATCCTGTATAAACTGATTGTCTTCAATTTTGCCTACAACAGCATTCATTTCGTCCTGGTTTTCATAAACCATTTTTCTAAACGGATTGTTGTAATCTTTAGCACGCGATTCATAAATTCCTTTACTCATCCAAGTTTTTGTGTTAACAGATTTTTTTAATAATGAATTAAAAAATTCAGGAGTAAATTGTTTGGAAGTAATATTTTCATTTTCAAGTAAGGAGCTGTAAGCGTGTATCAGCTTGTTTTTAGCATAGTCGTTTCCGGCATGGCGATAAAAATCATGGACTTCATTCCAGGAATTTATTTTGCCTTCTTTTATTTTATTTTTTAATTTTTCAACATCTGCTGCAGGAATTAATTGTCCTCCAATATTCTTCCATTCTGCCCGCGAAATTTTTACCGGGATGCTTTTTTTAAATTCGTCGAAAGTAGCAAACTGCTTCTCTTTGAGATGCTTCATTAATTGAACAACGCCATAAAATGAAATCAATTCTTTGAAAAGCTCCAATACCTGGTTTACTTTTACCACTTCTGTTTTTCGACTGCTGTTTTCTATTCCTCTTATTTCAGCATTTCCGTTTTCATCAATTTTTAATTTTGATAAAATTTCAATTGCCGTAAACATTTCATTTATCGTATCCGGCGCCAGGTAGTCAAATTCTAATGTCTGAATCCTTTCTGTTCTCTTGTCGCGGTCTTCAAATTTCCATGCATTGCGCGCCAGGGCATACATATTATACATGAACCAATAACCGGGCATGAGAAGCAGTTTGTCATCCGTTACATCATTGCTTACCAAACAAAATGGAAATTTAATATTCATCTCAAAAGGATAATCGCCTTTAGCCAAAATTGTGAAGGAAGCAAATTTAGAATTGTGTTTCAAACTGACGCACAATCCCGGCCAAAAGCCTCGACCTGCAATGATTTCACCGTCAGCTCCACGACTGTTGTGATTGCTGCCAATGGTTGCGCCGGCAGCAATGTTGCTTTGTCCCATGACAAGTGAAGCGCACAAAAATGAATTGTTATGATGCTGCTCATGGTTTGGAAAAATAAGCGTATTTAAAACTTCGCAACAGGAAATGGTAGAATTATTTCCAAGATAAGAATTGATAAGTCGTGCTCCGTATTTCAATTGTGAATGAGCCGCCATCACAAATCTTACGGCTTTAACTCCGTAAAAAATTCTGCAGCCAAAACCGACAATCCCATTCACCATTTCGCAGCCTTCACCGATTTGAGTAGTACGCTCTTCATCGCTGTTAATCGTTAGATTTTTGAGTTTATTTGCGCCTTTTATATATGCATCAGTTCCGATAATTACATCTTTGATAATGTCACAATCTTTAATTACACAACGATCGCCAATGGTGCCATAATAACCCCTTTTTGCATCAAATTCTTTTTGAGTAAGCTCGATAAATCTTTTTTCAAGCATCTCATCCTGTGGACTGTTGCTCCATAAATAAGCATCGCCGGCAAGCATTTTATTGAATGGAGCAATGCGCCTGCCACCGTTTTCGTTACGCACTTCGACCCACACCCTTACACTTTCTTTTTCACCATCTTTTAAAATACCGTTCCCGAATTTTGAATAATCAGTTGTTGCGAGTTCATTGATATTAGAGATCATTACTTCATTGCCAACGATGTAATGACTCAAATAATTTGCATTACTGATGCAAACATTATCACCGAAATCACAACTAATGATCTGGCTATAATAAATTCCAACCGGCATTCGCAGATTGTGAAACTCCAGGTAATAAGGCTGCAGTTTTCCAATTCGTACCAGTCCGTGAAAATTTGAATTTTTTACCAAAGCAGGATCAAATTCTTTTGACACAAAAATTTTTCCCCAATCGTCGGAAGTATTTCCGTTGCGAATTAGAATTTCTATTTCTGACCCGGAAAGACGCCGGTAGTCAATTCCGTTGTTATTCTGTTGGTTTCTAAGATAATATTCATCTTCTCCGTTTGGAATATAATTCAGTGGAATAAAATCGTAGCCTAAATTATTAATAGGGTGTTTTGTAATAATGTTCATTGAAAGAGTTGCTTAAAATTGATTGCAATGTAAAATAATAAATCCTCAAAAGGTTTAAAAAGGTTCGGAACCTTTAATATGCATTTTTAAAGTAAACTGAATTAAAAACGTTCCCCTTATTTAAAATATTTTGTCAAATCCTTTTTCCAGGAAACACCAAAAAGGTTTCTTCGGTTTCATGTATTTCAAACCAAAGGCGAGGATGCTTTTTTCCTTGATATATTCTATTGCTTCCGGAATGGAGTCGGTAACGCAGTACAATTTTGCTTCCGCTGCTGAGATCGTTCCTGCTTTGATCATTTTCTGTGAATGCTGGACTATATTGTGATAAAATTCTTTATCAAAAATAATGATTGGAAAGCGTTCTATTTTTCTCGTTTCAATCAAAGTGATTGCACCGTAAAATTCATCTAAAGTTCCAAAACCGCCGGGCATTACAATGAAGGCATAAGAGTATTTTATAAGCAAAGCTTTTCGCGCAAAAAAGTATTTTATATTCACCCATTTATCCAGGTAAGGATTGTGATGCTGCTCGTGCGGGAGTACGATGTTACAACCGACACTTTTGCCGCCGACATCTTTCGCACCGCGGTTTGCAGCTTCCATGATACCAGGGCCGCCTCCAGTCATAATGGTAAATCCGAGTTTAGCAATTTCGGCTGAAAGTTCTCTCGCCTGTTTGTAATAGGGATGATCTTCTTTGAAGCGCGCTGAACCAAAAACCGTAACACACGGGCCGACGAAATGCAATGCGCGAAATCCCTTTATAAACTCGAAAAAAACACTCACTGCGTATTTAAAGTTTTTCCAGCGGTTTTGAGGCCCGGAAAAAAATTGAATCTCAGTTTTTGTTTTAGCAGTCTTTTCTAACATTCATTGAATTTCTTCAAACTTAATGATTTTTTTTGCTACCATTTTATGAAATGATTGCAAAATGTATGAGGAGATTTTACCCTTAATTAAACAGTTTGCATCACATGCAGTAAAGAAAGAAATAGATGGCATTTCTATTTTAAAGATCGGCAAAATATAAAAAAAGTATTCTTACTTTATTTACAACAATCTTTTTCTCTTACGAAAACGGATTTGAACATTTTCCAGAAAAAGCCACGAACATTCTGTAGAAGAGTCATTGGAATGATTTTTAAAAGTCATTCAAGATACGAAATGAAATTTCGCAATATCGTGTTTTAAGAAAAATTTCCCTATCCCGAAACTAAATATTCTCCATTTCATAAATCGGATCGAGCATCGTTCCTGCCGGCATTTCAAAAACAGGATCAATAATGCCATCGCGCAAGTCATATACCCATCCGTGGAGATGAGGAATTTCATCGTGTTTCCAGGCATTTTGAATAATAGATGTTTTCGCAAGATTCATTACCTGTTCCTTTACATTTAATTGCGTAAGCAAATGATGCCTTTCTTCATGCGTTGGCAGTGCGTCTATTTCTTCCCGATGCATCCGGTATACATTTTTGATATTCCAGATCCATTGATCCATCAGGCCATAACTATGATGTGCCATGGCGGCCCCTACGCCACCACAATTGTGATGACCACAAACAATAATATGCCGTACTTTTAAAATTTCAACTGCAAATTGTAATACGCTCAATAAGTTTAAATCGGTCGGAATTACCAGGTTTGCAATGTTTCGATGAACAAAAATTTCACCGGGATGAGTTCCGGTGATCCTATCTGCAGGCACGCGGCTATCACTGCAACCGATCCATAACGTTTCAGGCTTTTGCAAATTCACCAGTCTTTGAAAATATGCCGGATCTTCTTTAACCTGTGCTTCTGCCCATTCTTTGTTGTTTTTTAAAAGTTTTTTATATGCTTCCATTTTTCTTTTTTATTTCTATGTTTTAAAAATCTTGAATCGTGAAATTATAAATTATAATTTTTTTACGGGTTCAAACCGCCGCAAACACTGATAACCTGCGCCGTTATGTAAGAACTCAGATCACTTGCAAGAAACAGTGTAACATTTGCAATCTCTTCAGCACTTCCAAACCGTCCTAAAGGAATCTGATCTAAAAATGTTTTTGCCGCCTCGCCTTCTTTTAAATAATGTGTCATATCTGTTTCTACAAATCCTGGTGCAATAGCATTACACCGAATGTTTCGGCTTCCCAGTTCTGCCGCAATGGATTTGGTAAAACCAATAATTCCGGCCTTGCTGGCGGCATAACTGCTCTGGCCTGCGTTGCCTCTAATTCCAATAATTGAGCTCATATTAATGATGCTTCCTTTGCGCGCTTTCATCATCGTACGGATTACCTGCTTGGTCATATTAAAGACACTTTTTAGATTCGTAGCCATCACTTCATCCCATTGTTCAGGAGACATTCGCAGCAATAAATTGTCTTTTGAAATGCCCGCATTATTTACCAGGATATCTACCGTTCCAAATTCTTTTACAACCTCATTTACCATTTTTTCACAATCAGAAAAATCAGCCGCATTGCTTTTATAGGCTTTTGCTTTTACGCCAAAGGATTGTAATTTTTCCTGCAATGCATTTGCTTTTTCATCGCTGCTTACATAAGAAAAAGCAATGTGAGCGCCATTTTCAGCAAGTTTCAATACAATCGCTTCTCCTATACCACGGCTACCGCCCGTGACGATCGCAACTTTATTTTCTAACATTTTCATAGAAATTTTTGCGGCTAAAATTAACGCTTCAATTTTTAATAAATCAATTTTAAAGAAAAGCGCTTTTTCTTTTATTCAAAAAAAGAAATTTTTCATATCGTGTTTTTCAAAAATAAATACAGAATAAGAAAATATTCAGCGTCATTTATTTTCGAAAAAAACAACCGCTTCGATTGTTAATAGTCCTGTAATAAAATTTCATTGTTTTATCTTTACACCGATTAAAACTACAAGATATGTCTCCTTTTAATTTATCGCTGCCCGTAGCCATTGGTAGCGATCATGCAGGCTTCAATTACAAAGAAGCCATTATATCTTTTCTTGATGGAAAAAATGTAACCTGGAAAGATTTTGGAACTGATTCTACCGAGTCAGTTGATTATCCGGATTTTGCGCATCCGGTAGCAGATGCAGTCGAAAATAATGAAGCAGCTTTTGGAATTTTAATTTGTGGGAGTGGAAACGGCGTGGCAATAACGGCAAACAAACATCAGAATATCAGAGCGGCAATATGTTGGGGCGAAGAGCTGGCCTCGCTCGCCCGTCAACATAATGATGCCAATATTATCTGTATTCCTGCTCGTTTTGTGAGGGAAAATTTAGTAGAAAAAATGTTGGAAATATTCATCCATACGGAATTTGAGGGCGGACGACACGAAAACAGAGTAAAGAAGATCGCGTGTTGTTAATTCTCACAAATGTTTTCCAACTTTCTCTTTCTCTTCAAATAAATTAACCTACTAAAACTTCGCTCAGCTCTGTAACGGGCAAATTCGCATTTCTCAAAGAAATCGCCCTGATGGCATTATCTCCAAAATCGGTAAATGCTTTTTTAGATATTTCATCATCACCAATCATCACCGGTATTCCAATATCTCCGCCTTCGCGAATAGATTGTACCAAAGGAATTTCTCCAAGAAACGGAATATCAAATTCGCTGGCAAGTTTTTTTGCACCTTCTTTACCAAAAATATAATATTTATTATGCGGCAATTCTTTAGGAGTAAAATAGCTCATGTTTTCTACAAGCCCGATTACCGGCACTTTCAGTCCTGGTTGGTTAAACATGGTAATTCCTTTTTTGGCATCTGCAAGCGCTACAAGTTGTGGAGTACTTACAACTATTGCTCCTGTAACCGGAACCGTTTGCACAATGGTTAAATGAATATCGCCCGTTCCGGGAGGCATATCAATTACCAGGTAATCCAATTCGCCCCAATCTACATCTGATACAAACTGACGAACGGCGCTGCTTACCATCGGACCACGCCAAACCACCGCTTGTTTTTCATCTACCAGTAAACCAATACTCATCACTTTAATTCCATAACGGTCTATCGGAACAATTTTTCCTTTCCCATTTACATCACGCATTTTCGGCCTTTCGCCACGAATGCCAAACATAATCGGCATGCTTGGCCCATAAATATCCGCATCCATCAGCCCGACTTTGGCGCCACCGGCAGATAAAGCGAGCGCAAGATTCGCAGCCACTGTACTTTTGCCCACGCCACCTTTTCCACTTACAACTGCAATAATATTTTTTACATCTTTCAACACATCTTTTTTATCTGTGCGCAAAGAAGTGGTCCTGCTGGTAAAATTAATTTTGATTTCAACATCTTCATTTATCATACTGTGAATCGCCGTAAAACATCTTGCTTTTATCAGATCTTTTAAAGGACAGGCAGGGGTAGTAAGGATCACGGTAAATGAAACGCTGTTGTTTTCAATTTGAATATCTTTTACCATATCTAACGTTACCAAATCTTTTTTAAAATCCGGCTCTTCCACCGTGCTCAGGGCCTTCAAAACGTCATTCTCAATCATCGTTCAATTTTTTGTTAAAAAGAAATACTGCCTGCAAATTTAAACATTGATAACCTTACTTTGTTTACTCAAGCAGGAACTTTCGCAGGAAAATGCGAACTTTACATTTTAATTTATGAAAAGATTTATACCATATTTTTTCTTTCTTTTATTTGCGATTCCCGTGTCGGTTAAAGCACAATTTGAAACGTATAAAGATTCGGTTGTGCAATTGTACGGAGTGGTCATGTCGGCCGACAGCCTGCAAGGTTTGCCTTCTGTAAGTATTATGGTTAAAGGGCGCAACCAGGGAACTTTAACAAACGATCAAGGTGTTTTTTCCATTGTAGTTTTGAAAGGCGATCAGTTGGAATTTACGAGTGTAGGGTATAAACCAAAATTAGTAACGATTCCAAAAAACCTGGATGGCAATCAGCAAAGCATGATTCAGTTAATGGTGCAGGATACTGTTTATCTTGCTGCAACCATTATCAAAAAATATCCAACGCGACAGGAGTTTGAACGGGATTTTGCCAATGTAAAAGTTCCTGATGATCAGCAGGAGATTGCCAGACAGAATTTATCCGAAGCCAATCGCAGGGCTTTACTATCAATCTATCCATCGGATGGAAGAGAAGCTACTAACTATTATTTTAAACAAAATCAAAGAAAATATTATTCTGCCGGTCAACTTCCGCCACAGAATATTTTTAATCCGCTTGCATGGGCAGAATTTATAAAAGCTTGGAAGAGAGGAGATTTTAAAAATCAATAACGGCAGGAGCTTCAAGGCGTCTTCACTAATAATTAAGAATTCGAATTATTTCTTTGTTCACTGAGTGGCAAAAAAAAGCTTCTGTGGATTAACAGAAGCATTTAATAAATTTAGGCCTGGGGTAAAGTTTTTCAGGATTTAATTTCAACTCTTCGCAGAGCAGGTTTTCAAAAGATATTTATTTTTTCAAAGGGTTTAGAATCAAAAAAAAAGAAGTTGACTGATATCGGATTTTATTGGTTTTTCCCGGATTAGAGGACCCCGATTTGTTCGGGAGTATTTTTCAATGGATTTGGATTGGATAAGATTAATGTTTGTTGAACATCAATCAACTTCTGAATGCAAAGATATATGCGCCAGCATCCTTGCGCAAGAGCACTACTGCTATATTTTGTATATATTGTATTTACTGTTGGAATAGTAAATAAACGAACCAAACACCACGTATATTTACGTTTATAAGTAAAACAGAAATAAGCTGCTGTTACTCCTAATTTCAAATAATAAATGCGAATTATGCTGCCTGACCCAGCTCAGCTCTTTATTTACTATCATTAAGAACGACTCTTTTTTCTGTTATTTTTGTTTGAATTAAAAAATAGGATATGACCATAAAAAATATTGCAGTAATCGGCGCGGGAACGATGGGAAACGGCATTGCACATGTATTTGCGCAAAATGATTTTTTAGTAAATCTTCTAGATGTTTCACAAGATCAATTAGATAAAGCGATTGTTACTATTAAAAAAAACCTGGAGAGACAACTAGCAAAAAATACGATTTCAGAAGAAGTTAAAAATAAAACAATAGGAAATATTACCACTTTTACTTCATTAAAAGAAGGCGTGGACACGAGTGATTTGGTAGTAGAAGCAGCAACGGAAAATATTGATCTAAAATTAAAAATCTTCAAAGAAATAGATGAGTTTGCTCCGCAAAATTGCATTCTTGCTTCCAATACTTCTTCTATTTCAATAACCAAAATTGCCTCCGTTACCAAACGGCCGCAAAAAGTGATCGGAATGCATTTTATGAATCCGGTTCCGGTAATGAAGCTGGTAGAAATAATCAACGGGTATTCTACTCATAAGAACGTGTCTGAAACTATCGTTAATCTTTCGAGACAAATTGGAAAAATCCCGTGCGAAGTGAATGACTATCCGGGTTTTGTCGCAAACAGAATTTTGATGCCGATGATCAATGAAGCGATTTATGCCTTGTATGAAAATGTTGCAGGGGTACAGGAAATTGATACAGTTATGAAACTGGGAATGGCTCATCCAATGGGACCTTTGCAACTTGCGGATTTTATCGGCCTTGATGTTTGTCTTTCTATTTTAAATGTTTTGTATGACGGATTTGGTAATCCTAAATATGCTCCCTGTCCGTTGCTTGTCAATATGGTGAATGCCGGAAATCTCGGAATAAAAACCGGCGAAGGATTTTATAAATATATGTCCGGAATTAAAGAATTAATTGTGAGTGAAATGTTTATTTAGATCCATTTGAACGTGCTGGCAATACCATCCGTGGCTGCTAAAATTGTATCTTTGCCAACTATTTAAAAATCATGAGTAGTAAAGGAAAAGTTTTGATGGCGATGAGCGGCGGAATTGATAGTACAGTGGCCGCTTTGATGCTTCATAAAGAAGGTTATGAAGTAGTAGGAATTACGATGAAGACATGGGATTATGCAAGCAGCGGCGGAAATAATAACAAACAAACCGGCTGTTGCAATATTGATAGTTTTAATGACGCGAGGATGGCCGCGGTGCAACATGGTTTTCCACATTTTATTTTGGATATCCGTGAAGAATTTGGCGATTTTGTTATCAATAATTTTGTAGAAGAATATATTGCTGGCCGTACACCAAATCCGTGTGTGCTATGTAATACACATATTAAATGGCGCGCCCTTTCAAAAAGGGCCGATGCGCTTGGCTGCGATTTTATAGCCACCGGACATTATGCACAAATTCATCAGCACACAAACGGAAGATATT
>JAICYZ010000083.1 GCA_025933935.1 Chitinophagaceae bacterium | reverse complement strand
TATTTCCTTGTTCGCAAAAAATGGCGCGAATGGTGGCACGTTAATTTTTAATTTTATTCGATATTAATTACATTTAAATGGTGAATAAGAAAATTCAATCAACTTTACAGCTTCTTCGCTTTCATTTTTCTTTCTTCCTGATGCCTGTTTATTGCTTTGGATTAAGTCAGGTAAAAAGTATAAACTGGCCGGACGCTGTTTTGGTATTTATCATTTTGCATTTGTTGGTTTATCCTGCGAGCAACGGCTACAACAGCTATATGGACCGCGATACTTCGCCGGTTGGTGGAATAAAAAATCCGATGTTGCCCACGAAACAATTATTTTTTGTAACGGTTGTAATGGATGTGGTTTCGATTCTTATCAGTTTTATTGTTTCGCCGGTTTTTGCTGTTGGAATTTTTTTCTACATTCTCGCTTCACGCGCTTACAGTTACCGGAAGATCCGTTTAAAAAAATATCCGGTTGCCGGCTATCTCACAGTGATTATTTTCCAGGGAGCGGTGACGTTCTTTTTAGTTTATCATGGAAGCAGCGGCAACCATACTCTGCAAATTCCCGTTTTAGCGATGATTGCATCGGCATTGTTAATTGGCGGATTTTATCCGCTAACGCAAATTTACCAGCATCAGGATGATAAAAAGGATGGCGTAATTTCTATGAGTTACTTGCTGGGATATGAAGGCACTTTTATTTTTACTGGCATTGTATATGCTTTTGCATTTGTTGTATTGGGTGTTTATTTTTATTTGCAATTGCAGTTTATAGATTTTATTATTCTTCAGGTCTTCATGATACCGGTAATCGTATATTTTTTTACCTGGTTTGCAAAAGTGAGAAAGGATCACTGCAAAGCGAATTTTAAAAATACCATGCGAATGAATTTACTTGCTTCATCCTGTACGAATATTGGATTTATTACGATTTTAATTTTAAAAATCATTGAGTAAAATTGTTTCTATATCAACAGCGTTACCGTCTTACAAACATCAGCAGAATGACATTTTAAAGTTCATGCAGAATGTGTATGCAATGAATGAAACCGAAAAAAGAAAACTCAAATTTCTGTATCATCAAAGCGCCATTGAAACAAGATATTCTGTTTTACCTGATTATAGTTTAAACGCCGATGAATGGCAGTTTTATCCTGCTTCAGAAAACCTGGAACCGTTTCCCAATGTTGAATTGAGAATGAGTTGGTACAATAAAACAGCTTCTTCTCTTTCTGTAAAGGCAATAGAAAAGTGTATTGCTGAGAAGATAAATAAAGATGAAATAACCCATTTAATTACGGTGAGTTGTACCGGAATGAGCGCCCCAGGTCTTGATTTGCAAGTGATGGAGATCATGGATTTGCCAAAAAATATTTTCAGAACTTCAGTCAATTTTATGGGTTGTTATGCCGCTATCCATGGGATGAAACTGGCGGATACTTTTTGCAAAAACGATGTGAATGCAAAAGTTCTTGTAGTCTGCACCGAGCTTTGTACACTTCATTTTCAAAAAGAAACATCGGCAGATAATATCGCGGCTTCACTTTTATTTGGTGACGGCTCCGCGGCAATTTTAATTACACATGACAACAACCGTTTGAAGGGCTTGAAGATGAAAAACTTTTATAGCGAAGTAGGTTTTAACGGCAAAGAACATATGAGCTGGCAGCTTTCTTCTTCAGGGTTTTTAATGAAGCTTTCCGGCTATGTTCCCGAATTAATTGAACAGGATTTTAACCACTTTTTGCAAAAAGCGTTAATGAATGCGAACATGAGTGAAGAAGAAATTTCGCACTGGTGTATTCATCCGGGCGGAAAAAGAATTTTATCTTCTATTGCCAAATGCACTTCAATTTGCGATGATGATTTACAATATTCATATCGTGTTTTGAATGATTATGGAAATATGTCTTCACCCACAATTTTATTTGTGTTGAAAGAAATCACGGATGCATTGGAAAATAAAAAAGAAAAGCCGGCGAATATTTTCGGCGCTGCTTTCGGCCCGGGACTTACGATGGAAACTTTCATTTTATCTGATGCCTGATTATAAAAACCGCTCATTAAAAAAAGAAATTCTTGATCAAAAGAACATTCCTTTTGAGGATATTGTTTTGAACATGAAAGAACTGGAATTTATTAATTCACATCTTGGCGGCCATTCAATTACGATCTCAGGATTTAAAAAATTGGTGAAAAACAAAAAGGAAATTTCTGTTTGTGAAATTGGATGTGGTGGCGGGGACAACTTAAAAGCTATAAATAATTTCTGCACAAAAAATCGAATTATTTCTTCGTTTACTGGTATTGATATTAATAAAGATTGCATCGCATTTGCCAAAGGAAATTCAGCAATAAAAAATGTGCACTTCATTGTTTCTGATTATAAAGACGTTGATTTTAATGGTACAAGACCGGACATCATTTTCTCGTCACTATTTTGCCATCATTTTACAGAAAATGAATTAATAGAAATGCTTCACTGGATGAAAAACAATTCGGAAACCGGATTTTTTATAAATGATCTACACCGGCATCCCCTTGCATATCAATTTATAAAAATTTCGACAAAAGTATTTTCCAGGTCATACCTGGTAAAAAATGATGCGCCGCTTTCCGTATTAAGGGGATTTAAAAAAAATGAATGGAAAAATATTTTTAAAAAAGCCGGAATTGATAATTATAATATTAAGTGGAGATGGGCATTCAGGTATTTAATAATTGTTTCCAATCAGCAAAATCCTTAAGATCATTGGAAGAAACAAGCAACCATAAAACAGGAAACAGTGATATTTCTCCCTGCCCGACTGATTCGGTCAGGCGGCCATTTGCTGCTGTCGTTGTTGGTGGCGGATTAGCAGGACTTGCGCTTTCGATTTTACTTTCAAAAGCGGGCTATAAAACCGTTTTGTTTGAAAAAGAAAAATATCCCTTTCATAAAGTCTGCGGCGAATATATCAGTATGGAAAGCTGGAAATTTTTGGAAGATTTAGGTGTCAATCTTTCTGAATTAAATTTACCGGTTATCAAAAACCTAATTGTGTCATCGCCGCGAGGGAATTTTATCAATGCAAAGCTGGATTTAGGAGGATTCGGCATCAGCCGCTATTTTTTAGATAATAAACTCAAAGAAATCGCTGTTGAGAATGGTGTGAGTGTTCATCAAGAAACGAAAGTAAACGAAGTGATTTTTAATGAAGAAAATTTTAGCATAAAATATAATGGCGGCGCAGTTTCTGCGCCAGTAGCTATCGGTAGTTTTGGCAAAAGAAGCAACCTTGATGTAAAATGGCAACGAGCTTTTACCAAGCAAAAAAATAGCAAACTCAATAATTATATCGGGGTGAAATATCACATCAAAACAGATTTTCCTGCCGATACAATTGCTTTGCACAATTTCAAAAATGGCTATTGCGGTATTTCAAAAGTGGAAAACGATCAATACTGTTTGTGTTATTTAACGACCGCACAAAATTTAAAAGACAATCATAATTCAATACAGGAAATGCAGAAAAATGTTTTATATAAAAATACTTTTTTGAAATCCATATTTTCAGAGCCAGAATTTTTATTCAAAGAACCGGTAACCATTTCGCAGATCAGCTTTGATAAAAAATCACAAATTGAAAATCATGTTTTAATGTTGGGCGATGCAGCGGGAATGATTACTCCGCTATGTGGAAATGGGATGAGCATGGCGTTTCATGCTGCAAAGATTGCTTTTGTACATATCGACTTGTTTTTAAAAGGAAAGATCAGCAGAAAAGAAATGGAAGAAAAATATGCAGCGGAATGGCAAAAACAATTTGGAAAACGATTAAGAAACGGAAGAATCATTCAGCGCCTTTTTGGAAAAGAAACAGCAACGAATTTATTTATCAAGGCCATAAAACCTTTTCCTTTTATTATTAATAAATTGATAAAAGGGACACATGGTAATCCCTTTTAGGGATTGTGGTTCGAGAAATAATTGTGTGTTCTTGCTATTTTTTTACCGGCAAATAAAAACAGAATGTCGAACCTTTTCCTTCTTCACTTTTAAAATCCATTCTACCTGAATGTCGTTTGATGATTTCATTACAAATATAAAGACCAAGCCCAAGGCCGGGATAAGTGTTTTTACTAACCCTGAAAAAACGGCTAAATAATTTTGGTTGCTGAGACAAGGGTATGCCAATACCAAAATCACGAACACATAATTTTATTTCATCGGAATTGCTTGCAGTAGAAATAATTATTTTATCAGACTGCGGGGAATATTTTGCCGCATTTGAAATAAGGTTTGTAATAACCTGGCCCAGCCGGTTTTTGTCACCTTCAATGATTTGCGTTTCCGCGAGATTGAGCTCAATTGTATGCGTTTTGATTGTCAGTTGCATTACATTAATCACTTCTTTTACCAACTGATTGAAATCTATTTTTTCAATATCGAGATATAACTGACCGGAATTTGATTTGGAGACATCCAGCAAATCACCAATTAAACTGGTTAATTTATTGATTTGTATGTCCATTTTTCGCAGCATATTCTGTTGAATAGGGTTCTCATGGCTTTCAGCGTCCATCAGCAAAATTTCGGTATATGCTTTTAAGGTGGTAACCGGAGTTTTTAATTCATGGCTGGCCATACTAATAAACTCATCCTTTCTTTCCATGTCTTTTTTCTGATCTTCTATATCTGTGCTTACGCCAAACCAACGGATTACCTTCCCGTCACTGTCTTTCAAAGGCATCGCGTTCATGATATAGGACCGATAGCTACCATCTGCCGCTCTTTTTCTGACTTCAATTTTAAATGGCTCGGCAGAAATCAAGGCTTTTTTCCAGGCTACTAAAATCCCGGGAAGATCGTCCGGATGTTCTACGGATTGCCAGCCGGTGCCCCTCGACTGTTCAAACGTAAGACCCGTGTAATTGTACCATTGCATATTGAAATAATCATGCTCTCCGTTCGGCAAAGCCGTCCAGACAATAACCGGAATGGTATCTGCTAAAAATTTGAAATACTCTCTGCTGGTTAATAATTCGTTAGTCCGCTCGCTTACTCTTTGTTCTAATTCATCATTCAGTTTCTCAGCAAGTGCGTTGGCACTCTCCAGTAATTCGTTCTTTTCCCTTAATTGTTTTTCGATTTTTTTTTGGCTCGTGAGGTCCGTAAAAATCAGGCTCAAAACAGTGCCTTCATCCAGATCAAGCGTGGTAAGAGACACCAGGACCGGAATTAATTTGCCGTCGGAGGAAACTAAAGCAACTTCTTGTTTACATTCCTCTTTCCATCCTTTGCGTATGAGGCTGTTAAAAGATTTTTTGAATTCATCAGGAATAAAATTTTTAAAATAAGAGCCGATCATATTTCCCAGGGGAATATTCAACATATTGGCAAACCGGGTGTTGCAATATAGTATCACACCTTCCTGGTTAAGGGTGATGGCTCCTTCGATCATCTTTTCAATAAAAAGCCGGTAGGTTTGATCTGCGCTTTTTAGCGTGTAGAGCCTTGGCCCATTTTTATCTTCCACTACAAATGCATCAACCTGTCCGGTCCGGATCGCTTCGATAGCAGCATTCGCCTCGTCGAGCTGTTGACGCAGGCTTTTAATTTCATCCTCGTTCGTTAGCATACGCATTGTTTCCATCAAATTGAATTTACACCAAGGGCATTTAGTACGCTCTTTTCATTTGACATATCACCAAACAATCTCTTGACCGGTAATGGAAAATATCTGATAAGCATGGGCAGCGCCACTACTTGTTCTCTTTTTGCCAGCAAAGGTTGCTGATACACGTCGATAATTTCAAGATCATATTTTTTGGCAAAATATTTTTCGCAAATATCCTTGAGATTGGCAATTGCTCTAGCAGAATTTGGAGAAGCGCCTGTTATAAATAGTTTTAAACTATAATGTAAACTTTCGTCCAAATTTACCCAATCTTCAGAATTTGTTAAATATCCTTCTGTCATTATGTAGATTTTACCGGAACAATATTTAAGCCAACTAGTACTTTTTCTTCATTCGACAGGTCTCCGATAATTTTACGCATCGGAACCGGCACTCTTCTTACCAAGGTGGGCACCGCAAAAATCTGATCTCCTTCCGCGAGCTGGGGAGTTTTTAAAAGGTCAATAATTTCTATTTTATATTTGCCTGCAAGATATTCCTCGCAGTATTTCTTTAAATTTTTTAAAGCAGTCATAGATTTTGGGGTTTTTCCTGCTACGTACAGTTTTAATTCCCACTGTTTGCTTTCCATAAAGTGTTTGTTGTTTATTTTTTCTTTTTAAACTTAGCTCTTTTTTCCCCGCATTTTCATTAATTCCTTTCTGTTCTTTTCGGCAACTTCATTTCTCAATTGCTCCTCAATATAAATCCGGTCTAATTCATCTTTCACCAGTTCAAACTCGGACTTGAGCTTTGCCACTTTTGCGTCAAGAATTGTTTTTCTGCTTTCGATTTGTTTGTTCTTCATACTAATTGCATTTTTACGCAACGCTTCGCCCGTACTTTTTTCCAGATTATATGCTTCTCTTGCAGATCCAACAAGCACACCTGTTGGCCCCAGAGTTACTTCCACTATTTCAACGCCATTATCTGTTATTAAAAATTCCCTTACCTGGTTTGAATTTTTCATTCCTCTTGATTTCATGATGTACATCGCGCGATTTCTTTCCCCATTATATTCAATATCCTGTACAGACAACCATGTATCCACAAGAGACGCAACATCTTCATCCGGGTTCGTTTGTATAAAATGCGGGAAGGTAAGCGCCGTAAACATTACCGTTATTTGCTCTTTTTGCAGAAAATCAATCAGCCTGATCAAAATTGACTTTACTTCCCTTGAATCGCCTACCGTTACCAGGTTAGTTATCGGATCAAGGATCACCGCTTTTGGCTTAAATTCTTTAATGAGTTTATAAAATACAACGAGGTGCATCTCAAGTCCATACATAGTTGGCCTTGATGCATAAAATTTTAAAAAGCCACTTTTAACGTGCTTTTCGAGGTCAAGATTGATGGACTTCATATTTCGTATGATCTGCGCAGGCGATTCTTCAAATGCGAAAAAGAGGCACCGTTCTTTTCTGTTGCAGGAAGTATCCGCGAAGTGAGCGGCGATACTCGTTTTGCCTGAACCCGCCGATCCGGAAACGAGAATGCTGCTTCCTTTGAAAAAACCTTTGCCGCCGAGCATTTCATCTAATAAAGGAATGCCCGATGAGACTCTTTCGTTTGAAACTTCGTTAGCCAAATGAAGCGAAGTGATTGGCAATACGGAAATGCCGTCTTTATCAATGAGAAAAGGATATTCATTGGTGCCATGCACAGATCCACGGTATTTTATAATTCTCAATCTGCGTGTGGAAATTTGATTTTCTATCCGGTGATCCAATAAAATTACGCAGTCAGAAACATATTCTTCAAGACCGTGGCGTGTTAATTTTCCATCTCCTTTTTCCCCGGTGATAATTGCAGTGACCCCTTTATCTTTCAGCCACGAAAACAGCCTTCGTAGTTCAGCTCTCAAAATTCCATGGTTTGTCAGTCCCGAAAAAAGATTTTCAATGGTATCCAGCACAACGCGCTTCGCACCAATGCTGTCAATAGCATAACCGAGCCTGATAAATAATCCATCAAGATCGTATTCGCCGGTTTCTTCTATTTCACTTCTGTCAATCTGAATGTGATCTATCTTAATATTTTTTTCTGCAATTAGTTTATTAAGGTCGAAGCCCAGCGAAGCAACATTTACGGCAAGTTCTTCACTTTTTTCTTCAAAAGCTACAAAAACCCCTGGCTCGCCAAAAACCGTTGCACCTTTGACAATAAACTCAATTGAAAATAAAGTTTTACCACTTCCTGCATCGCCGCAAATAAGGGTGGGCCTGCCTTTTGGCAAACCGCCTTCTGTAATTTCATCCAAGCCACTTATCCCGGTTGGGGTTTTGAGCATGCGCTTATTTTCAAAAGTTTTCTTTGAAGAAGCTTTCATAAATATGTTGTTGGTTATGTTTTTGAGAATGAATGCAAAATAAAATAAAATTTAAAATACTTCGCCATTTTTGACAAGTTGACAACAAGGTAATTGAACGAATTTAAAAAAGCAAAAAAGTTATTTTCAGCGTGGTCATTGTTCGCTTTATGGCTTCATTATTGTTCTCGGTGTATGTGTGATCCGAATTATTGCAGGATCGCAAAAAACGGTTGTAAATTAGTATCGAAAAATAGAGGTTTGGGTAAAGTCTTGACTTAAAGAATACAATATGAGCAGTAAAAAAACATTGGTATTGGGTGCATCTGCAAATCCTTCCCGTTATAGCTATCTCGCTATTAATATGTTGCGTGAAAAAGGGCATGAAGTAGCTGCAGTCGGAAGGCATACCGGAAAAGTGCAGGATGTTGAAATAACAGCAGAAAAACAGCCGATCGAAAACCTCGATACAGTAACGCTTTATTTGAATGCGAATAATCAAAAGCCATATTATGATTATATTTTTTCTCAAAAACCAAAACGAATTATTTTTAATCCCGGAGCAGAAAATCAGGAACTGGCAGCTCTTGCTAAAGAAAAGAACATTTTACCTCAAAATGCCTGCACGTTGGTTTTACTAAGCACCGGACAGTATTAGTACCTTTTTTTTGAGTACTTTTTCGCAACTTTCTTCTATTCCGCCTACTTTTTTCCGAAAGTAAAATATTTCATAAGGATTGTCGTTTTATGCTCATCCAAGTTTATAAAACCTAAAAATCCTATTTCTATGAAAATCATACTCAAAATGATGGCACTGTGCCTCATCCTGATGACTTCATACTCACTGCACGCCCAGGTGCTTACATCCCACCGACAGAATTATTTTAATAAATATTCAGAAAGATTGCCAGCAGCTACAGGCGAACTGGATAAAGCATTTAGCACTCCCGAAGGAGGAAAAGTGAAATTAAATTTTGGTGATTTTGCCTTTAACGGAGTTGTTACTTCTTCGATAAAAAGATATGATAATTTATACAGCGTTATTATTAAAGCTCCCGGGCTGAATAATACCATGTTGTGTGTTTCGAAAAGGATAAATGACGATAAAACGGTTTCTTATGTGGGCCGTATCATTAATGAAAATTACGCAGATGGATATGAATTGAGAAAAGAAAACAGCGGCTATGCAATGAATAAAATAAGAACCGACGCACTTATAGAAGATTATTAGTCCTGAAAAGCTAACCCGTTACCCCTAAAAAACGGCATAATTTCTAAAACCAATTACCATGAAAAAGATTCTACCTGTATTTTTAACCCTGGCAATGCTGATGTCTTCAAAATGCTATTGTCTTCCTCAACTAAGCAGCCTGCCTTCTGCAAAAGCAACGATATTTCTTGATTTTGACGGACAAACGGTCAGCGCAACTTCCTGGAATGGAGGTGCTACATTTTATTGTGCTCCTGCAGTATTGACGGATTCACAGATCACAGAGATTTTTAACCGCGTGTCAGAAGATTACCGACCCTTTGATATTAATATCACCACCGATTCCACAGTATTTTTAGCTGCGCCATTGACACAAAGGATTCGCATAATCGTGACACCGACCAGTAGCTGGTATCCCGGTGTAGGCGGAGTGTCTTTTACCGGTTCATTTATATGGGGCGACGATACTCCCGGCTTTGTTTTCCCCGACAGATTGAATAACAGTCCTAAGATTATCGCTGAATGTTGTACACATGAAAGCGGGCATACTGTGGGACTTTCACACCAGGCAAAATATAGCGGAACATGCACGCTTGTTTCTACCTATAATGAAGGAACAGGTAGCGGTGAAACAAGCTGGGCACCGGTGATGGGCAACAGTTATTACCGCAATTTGTCAGGATGGAACAATGGGCCAACACCAAGCGGATGCACTTCTGACCAGGATAATCTTTCTATTATTACTTCACGCAATGGATTTACTTACCGGGTTGATGATCACAGCGATGATCCTAACGTAAATCCGACTTCCCTTAAAATTGTGAACACACAATTTTCTGCAGATGGAATTATTACTACCAATACCGATAAAGATGCATTTAAAATAAACCTTCCGAAAGACGGCTCGCTGCGATTGAATGCTGATCCGTTTTCTGTTGGAGCAAATAATGAAGGCGCTGATCTGGATATTCAACTGACGCTGCTCAATGCAAACATGCAGGTTGTAAAAGTTTATAACCCTGAAGATAAATTAAATGTGAGCATTGATACCGCATTAGTCGCAGGAGATTATTATGTAGTGGTAAACGGAACCGGAAATTCGAACACGACGAACTACGGCAGTCTGGGGTCGTATAGAATCGATGGAATTTTTTCTCCGCTCACCGTGTTACCGGTAAGCCAGGTACTCCTTTCAGGTGAAGTTTTAAAAGGGAAACACGATTTGAACTGGAGCATTATTTCTGATGAACCTTTAAAAAACGTGTCCATTGAAAACTCGGTTGATGGCTCTATTTTTAATACGCTTACAAGCGTTTCCGTAACGGATCAAAGCTTTAATTATACACCGATATCCAAACAAAATATTTTTTATCGGCTGAAAGTAACTTCTATAACGGGACAGGTATTTTATTCGAATATTATTCCATTAAAGCCGGTTGAAAATGCGAACAATCAATTGTCAATCAGCAGTTTGGTGAATGCTGAAATTATGGTTAAATCTTCCCAAAACTATCAATATCAACTAGCTGACATGAGCGGAAGGATCATCAAGACAGGAAATGCCGATGCCGGATTCACAACTATAAATATCAATAATTCTCCCAACGGAATTTATATCATGCAAATCATTTGTAACTCCCAAAGAACAACCCAAAGAATTGTAAAACTGTAAGGTAGATTCATGTGTAAGTTAGGGGCTAGCGTTAGGGGCTAGCCCCTTTGTTTTTTATGGTAGTTTCCGATCAGCAATCAAAAAACAAAATAAGAATTTGAAATATTTCTTTGTTTACTATTAATTAATCAGCATGAGCATCAGCACATCAGCGAATTATCAAATTTTCAGATTATCTTTCGGCATTAAGACGACATTATTATACACACGTTAACATTATCAGCAAACGAAAGATTAAAAAGCCGAAAAATTATTGAGCGGCTTTTCAAAAAAGGAAAATCATTTGCACATTTCCCTTTCAGGGTTATTTATATGCAGATTGATAATGTGGAAACAGACTTGCAGGCGGGTTTTACGGTGAGTACGAGGAATTTTAAAAAGGCTGTAGCCAGAAACCGCATCAAAAGATTGATGCGGGAAGCATATCGTTTGCAGAAGAATCCATTAAAAGAATATTTACACGAAAACCACAAAAGCGTTGCTGTTTTTTTTATCTATACAGGAAATGAAATGCCCGAATATCATTTCGTTTTTGAGAAAATGAACGCAGCTCTTCAAAAGCTTGAAAAGTTGGTTTCAGAATGATTTTGCTCATGTGGTGGTCACGGTAAAAAGAGCCTTCATGTATTTATTTATCCGCGCCCCAACGTTTATGATTTCGACTTACGAATCTCTTTGCTGAATGACTCTCATTTACCGAAGCGGTTGCAGGCGATGTGTCAATTACAATCGGATTCACGTTTATTTTTTTTACAGGAAATTTCAAAAACCGCTTTCATCTCAGTCCGCTGTTTTATTATTCAAATTTAAGGTTGAAAAATATAAATGTGACGATAAAAGATTCTTTGACTTTTCATTATTGATTTCCTGCCTTTCGCTTTCAAAATACTTTTGCCAAATCGGATCATTTTTATAAGTATTGAACAAGAGCTGCTTATTAAAATTAAGACTTCTCAAATATCCTGTGTCTTGTGTTTTATGAAAAGTAATATTGTATTTGGTAACAATCCAGCTAAAGTTCATGAAGCCGGCAATAATAAACGTGAAGAAAAATATCCGCAGCATGCGTGTCAATAAAAAAGCATTCGTCTTTTGGCAATGGATCTTCAAATACGTTGTCAGTAATCCTGTTAAGCTTAAAAATAGAAAAATATAAACTCCAATACGCTTATAAGTGAGTCCAAAATCAGAAATATATTCGGTGTTTTTGACGAAAGCAGAAATGGTCAGCAGTGAATTTAAAATGATCCAGAGGTAAGACAAGTGTTTTAGTAATCCTGCTTTTTTATCAAAATTAAAAGTAGATTTAAAATAAAACATGATAACCCCGATTGCCATAACGATAGAAAAAATCAGGGTTGCGACTCTTTGATGAATTTCATCACTCAAACTCCCGGTTTTTACAATAGAAAAAAACTGTTCATAGTTATAGGTGATTATAAAAAAAATCAAAAGGATATTCAGCACGATCAATGAGATCTCGCCGCTTTTTCTTTCGAAGTTTATCTCGAGGAATGAGAAGGTTGGCTTCAGCTGCGTCTGCTTTGAGGAACTAAAATTTATTCCAAGCTGGTTGTTGATCCTGATAACACTTTTTGGAATAAATACAAACCAAAGATTAAAAGAAAGAAAAAAGCCGAGACAGGTAAGAAAAACGAGCTCAAAAAAATTAAAATTAAAGGGAATGGCTTCAAAAAAGGAATAAAATATATCGCTGCTGGAAGCATACAATACGATAAAAATGAACAGCAAAAATCCGGGAATCAAAACCATAGCAAGCAGTCTTTTGAAAAAATCATTTCCGGTAATCTTCTTTGGCAGCCAGTGTTTGAATGAAAAAAACTTAAAAATAAAACCGGTATAATTAATAAACCATAACACTGGATAAAGTAATATTTTGATTCGCGGGTACTGCGACTGTAAGCCAAAAACAAGTAATGAAAATACGAGAGCAAAAAATGAAATTGCATCTCCATACCATGCAAATGAGAAGGAGGATAAAAAACAGCAAAAGGAAAGCAACCAAAACATGTTTTTTTCTTCTTTCCTCACCGCTTTAAGAGAAAGCAGAAACCATACGATCAAGCCGAGAAAAGCAACATTTAGCCCGGTTCCCTGGTTGTAAAACAAAAAGACAAATGATAAAGTACCGATCCAGACTTTTGAAATTTTTTTCATAGTACACCTTTTATTTATTTTTTAACGATTGATTTATCTTATTTATTTTTACTCAAAAGCACTTTGTACTTCAAAGTAATGTAACAAAAAAAATTACTTCTTTTTTATCAGTTTCTCCAATGCATTGAGATGTTCATTAAAGGCAACCCGGCCCGCTTGAGTTACGCGGTAAGATGTTTTTGGTTTTTTACCCACAAATTCCTTTTTTATCTCTACATAACCGCTTTTCTCTAGAGCCGTAATATGGCTGGCGAGATTCCCGTCTGTCAGGTTCAGCATTTCCTTCATCTCTCTGAAGTCTACCCAGTCATTTACCAGCAGGACAGACATGATTCCTAATCTTATCCTGCTTTCAAATTCTTTATTAAGAGATTCAATGAGATTCATTTTTCGAAAAAATTAATGATACTTTTTTTGCATCATAAAGCCGTAAATGATATGCAACAGTCCAAATCCTATCGCCCAAAAGATAAGTCCGTAACCTGCAAAAAAAAGTGCTGTTAATCCTAAGACCAATTCACAATACCCCAAATATTCGACGTCATTAAAGGTGTATTTACTTGCACTCATCAACGCAAGACCATAAAAAATAAGCATTGAAGGGGCGATGAAACCTAAATGTTTATGGTAAAAAAGTGCCAGGCAAAAAATGCCACCAGCCAGCAAGGGAACGAGAAGGCTAACCAAAAGCTTTTTGGAAAGGGAATTCCAGACAGATAATTTATTTCTTTTGCTTTTTTGGACAGTAAAATAGATGCCAACAAAAACAGCAATAATCAGGGTAGCTAAACAGGTTATGATCAATTTATTGATCAAGGAGGCAGATAAGTTAATGTGTTTGTCTCCGAAATAATTCCCACCACTATTTTTGATGAGTTGAAAAGCAATAAATGAGGCGATTAACGCGACAATACCAGCAATTACCCCTGATATTCCGCTTAGCGAAATAAACCTGGAAGACCGCTCCATCATCGAGCGTATATGCTGGAGGTCTTCGTGATGTTTGTCATTCATTTAAAAGTACTTTGAATAACAAAGTTAATCAAGTATTTTAAAAAACAAAAAATATCTGAACAAATTTTAAGACGGTCACATTCATTTCCGGGTAAATTTCCTTAAACCATGCGAAAACCAAAAAAAACAGTAAAACAATAAATTTCCAGCATTTTTATTTTGCTTTTTAATAAACTCATTCAGAATTGATATAAATATTTAAATTTCCACATCAGCAATTATCTTTGATTATCACTTAATGTACTTAAAGCAACTGTTTATGAAAAGATTACTGTTTTTTTTTGCTTCGCTACTTTCTTTGGCGGCATGCCAAAACCCGCC
>JAICYZ010000051.1 GCA_025933935.1 Chitinophagaceae bacterium | reverse complement strand
TTTTATCGGTAAATTTAAAAGCTCTTCTTTATCGTATGCCATAATTTTAATTTTTAATTATATTGAAAAATAACATTAAATGCTTTTTAAAATTACAGACTAAAATCGAAACCTTATCCTATCGCCTGTTCCAAATCTTCAATCAAATCGTCCGCATCTTCAATGCCCACACTCAATCTGATCAAAGAATCTACTAGTCCGTTTTTTAATCTTTCTTCGCGCGGAATGCTTGCGTGAGTCATTGAAGCGGGATGGCCGATAAGGCTTTCTACTCCGCCCAGGCTTTCGGCGAGAGAAAAAAGTTTGGTAGAAGAAAGTACTTTTTTTGCCGCTTCCAAGCTGTCATCTTTCAAGGTAAAACTCATCATTCCGCCAAAGCCACGCATTTGTTTTTTGGCAATTTCATGATTGGGATGATCTTCAAATCCTGCCCAATAAACTTGGTCCACTTTCGGATTATTTCTAAGCCAGTACGCAATTTTTTCTCCGTTTTCACAATGCCGTTTCATGCGAACATGAAGTGTTTTCAATCCTCTTAAAATTAAAAAACAATCCTGCGGGCCGGGGATTGCTCCGCAACTGTTTTGAATAAATGCCAGTTTATTTTTCAACTCTTCATCATTTACGATCAAACAACCGTGAACCGAATCGCTGTGGCCGCCAATATATTTTGTGGCTGAATGTAAAACGATGTCAGCGCCGAGATCCAAAGGGTTTTGCAAATAAGGCGAAGCAAACGTATTGTCGACACAAAGCGGAATATTATGCTGTTTTGCAATAGCAGCAACTGCAGCAATATCCGTAATATTCATCATCGGATTTGTCGGCGTTTCTGTCCAGATGAGCTTGGTATTTTTATTAATTACTTTTGAAACTTCGTTAGCATCCTGCATATTGATGAAGTGAAATTTCAAACCATATTTTTCGAAAATTTTTGTAAAAAGACGATAGGTGCCGCCGTACATATCATTCGCTGCGATCACTTCATCGCCCGGATTTAATAACTTAATTACCGCATCTGCAGCTGCAGAACCACTGGCAAAGCATAAGCCATATCTGCCGTTTTCCACAATGGCCAAAGCGTTTTGTAATGCGTCTCTGGTAGGGTTTTGGGTCCGGGCATATTCGTATCCTTTGTGCACGCCGGGGCTTTCCTGTACGAAAGTAGAAGTCTGGTAAATAGGTGTCATAATTGCCCCGGTTGTGGGGTCGGGTTCAGCGCCGGCATGGATAAATTTTGTTTCCTGTTTCAAAATAGTTTTATTTTAAAAGGTTAATAAATCAAGTAATAAGTAACAACTATTGATCCTTCAGCAAATGGATAAATAAGCAGGATTGCTATTTTCCCGCAAAGAATACATTCACTAGCATTTGACATTTTTTAAAACACAATCGGCAAAGAAGTTTGCACATCTTCCCAATACATATTCATATTGGCGCCGGAATTTGTTTTTTCAAAAACGATCGTCAGGTCTTCTGTCATCTCATTTTTTTTCACGGGTAAATCCATGCGCACCACATCTTTCAACGAATCATAACGAAAGCTTCCCCACGTATCGGTGTCCTTATTCACAATCAACGTCCATTTATCAGGATAAGGAATTGCATAAAGCGTGTAGCGGCCTTTTTTGATTTTCTTCCGGTTGATTTCCACATCTTTAAAAAATTCAATTTCGGTAGCTTCGTTTGCGCCGAGACGCCACACTTCGCCATACTCCTGCAATCCCCCAAAAATCTTTCGGCCATTAACTTGTGGCCTGCTGTAAATCACCCGCATTACAAGTGGTGAAGGAATTTTATTTTGAATTTTTAGAATGGGATAATTCAGGGGAAAATAACTCATATCCATCGGCGATTTATCCAGAGGTGGGACAGGAGATACGGCCAATTGAGCCGACGCGGAAAAACACATCATCACAAAAGCAAGGGCAAGTAGACGCTTCATAATATTTTTTGATTTGCAAATATAGACGGAATTATTCTGTTAAAAGGTTGTGCAGCTGTTTCAAAGCAACCTCTTTTAATTCAGGAAAAAAAGCTTTATAACAATTTGATAACTCATCATAATGTTCGATAAAAATACTGAATGCTGAAGCAGATTCATTTAGATAAACTGCCCGGTGTACAAGGCCGCCGAAACTCTTGCGGATGCCTTCAGTTAGCCGGTATTCATACAACCAGTTTTGCGCCTTCATATAAGGAAATAATCTTTGAAAAGACAAAGGGAAAAAAGATTGTTGCTGATCCAGTTCTTTGTAAACTGTTTTTGAAAATGGCTCAAGACCACCAGAAGAGCCAAATTGTTTTTCATCTAAAGCTAAGAAATGATCATAAACAACATCGACGAAAGCGCCTGAATACAAGCGATATTTTGGCCGGAAGTAATTTTTGGCGATGGCTGTAGCAGGATGAAAGTCTGTGAAATGATCAATCTTCCGGTGCAAAGCAATTCCTTTTTGAATCGTTAGCGGGTAATCAAATTTCTTTTTCCCTTTTACAAAATCACTGATCATGTTTCCGGTTAAAATTTCGGGATTATTAAAGGACAAAAAAGCATGCGCCAGATAATTCATTCTGTAAATGTAACTCCGAAATGTTTTTATAAAATGTTGTCATCTCTCCTTCTCGAATTGGCATATATTTTTCTGTAAAAAAAATTATTAATTCTAATACAACTATTATGGACGAAACAGAAAGAATAACAGACCCTTCAATGGGAAGTAATGAATTGGGACCAGAAACGAATGAAGAAATACCTACTGGTGTTTCTGCGGGCACTGATACCCAACTCTTCCTTGCCGCTGCCGGTGGCAAGAAACATAAAAAGAATAAAGCAAATGGCGATAAGCAAGCAGAAGACGATCTGAGAAATGAAGATGAAAGTGAATTTTTGGAAGTAGATGAAACAGATGAATAAATAAAATTATCGTCGTTATTTCATGTAAAAGGCAGGCGCAACCTGCCTTTTCTAAATTTTTTGTAGAATAAAATACTCAAATTCTAAACGTGAAAATTATGGATAAGACTACTCAAGACGAAGAAAAAGCAACGAAAGCAAAAATTAAAACTGACTCTTCTAAAAACATGTCTTCTGTTCCTGATACAGAACCAAAAGTGCCCCAGGGAACAAAGATGGAAAATAAAATATTATTTATCACCGGCGCTGATAGCGGAATTGGAAAAGCCTGCGCATTGTTGTTTGCGAACCAGGGAGCTGATGTCGCTATTGTCTATCTGGATGAAGATGATGATGCAAATGATACAAAGAAAAAAATTGAATCTTATGGAAGAAAATGTTTGCTGCTGAGAGGAGATTTGCGAAAAGAAGATTTTTGCAAAGAGGCGATAGATGAAGCGGTAAAAGAATTTGGAAGGATTGATGTTTTGATCAATAATGCAGGCACGCAAACCGAAGCTGACTCGCTCGAAGCTATTACGACAGAAAATATGATCAAGACTTTTGAAACAAATATTTTTTCAATGTTCTGGATCACAAAAGCCGCATTGCCACATATGAAAAAAGGAAGTGCTATTGTAAACACCACTTCTGTTACTGCATATCGCGGCAATCCAAAGCTAATAGATTATTCAGCAACAAAAGGTGCTATCGTAACATTCACAAGAAGCCTTAGTGATAACCTGGCAGGGAAAGGAATACGCGTAAATGCCGTAGCTCCGGGTCCAATCTGGACGCCGTTGATCACGGCTTCAGAACCGGATAAATCATTAAAGGAACATGGTGCCGGAACTCCAATGCAACGCGCAGGACAGCCGGCAGAAGTAGCGCCTTCCTATTTATTTTTGGCTTGCAACGAAGATTCAAGTTATATATCAGGACAAGTGTTGCATCCAAACGGAGGCGAGGTAGTAAACGGATAAAAAAGTTAAAATTCTATTTTCATGACTGAGGTGGCTGAAGAAGTTACGAAACTTTCAAAAAGAAAGTTACGGAGTATTTTAAAGAATGAAGAGAAAACTGCTGAGGCAGCCAATCTCATTTATGTAAGTGATAAAGATGAGGGAATCGAAAGGAGAAAAAACGGGGAAACGTTTGAATATTATTTTCAAAATAAGCTCGTCAAAGACGATGAAGTATTATTGAGAATCAAACACCTTGTAATTCCTCCCGCATGGGAAAAAGTATGGATTTGCAAAGATGAAAATGGCCATTTGCAGGCAACCGGTTTTGATACGAAAAACCGCAAGCAATACAAATATCACCGGGCCTGGAACGCATTAAGAAACGAAACAAAGTTTTATCGCCTTCATGATTTTGGAAAAGCCTTACCGGATATACGTTTGCAATTGGAAAAAGATTTAAGTATTCCCGACTTATCAGAAAGAAAGGTGCTGGCGGCAGTTGTGAGTTTAATGGAACGGACCAATATCCGCATTGGCAATGCTTTTTATGAAAAAGAATATGGCTCTTTTGGTTTAACCACACTGAAAGACCGTCATGTAAAGTTTGATGGTAACTCGGTCACATTTTCTTTTAAAGGCAAAAAAGGCGTGGCTCATAAAATAAAATTAAAAAGTAAGAGGCTTGCGAGTATTATAAAAAAATGCAGGGATGTGCCGGGCAAAGAATTGTTTCAATATTATGACGATGAAGGGAATCATCATTCCATAGATTCCGGCGTTGTAAACAGGTACATTCGTGAAATAAGCCAGCAGGATTTTACTGCAAAAGATTTCAGAACATGGGCAGGAACGGTGCAGGCTTTTCTTGCATTAAAATCAATTGGCTGCTGTGAAACGAAAACGGAAACAAAGCGAAAAATTGTAGAAGCGTTGGACGTTGTCTCCGAACATCTGGGAAACACAAGAACGGTGTGTAAAAATTATTATGTGCATCCATTGATACTTTCTTTGTACGAAAGTAAAAAGCTGGACAAGTATATTGAGGAGCTTGACAAGATAGAAAAAGATGATGATAAAGCAAGCCTTTCACCAGAAGAAAAAGTGGTGATGAGAATTCTGGAATCCAATTAAAAAAACTTTTCTGTAAATTCGGCGTCATGTTTTTAATAGAAAAAAAATCAGAAAACGGTTTTGATAAAGTCATTTTGAAAAATGATGTTACCAATAATTACGTCTCCATTCTCCTTGCCTGCAGCGCCATGCTGCACGAGTTTGTCGTGCATCTGGACAGCGAAGAAATAAACGTGATTGACAGCTATCAATCTTACGAAGAATTTAAAAACGAAGTGACGGAAAAAGGATTTAAAGGATGCAAACTTTCTCCCTTTGTGTGCAGGATGAATGAGGCGAAATACAGCTTTGGAGGCAAAGAATATCACATTGAAAAATCGCTCCCTGCCAAACACGCGCTTCACGGCGAGTTGTATGATAAAGCGTTTACCATAATTGCAGAAACAGCCAATGAACTGAATGCTTCCGTTACCATGAAGTATGAATACCGGGCAGAAGATCCGGGCTATCCGTTTAATTACGACTGCATGGTAACGTGGCAATTGGAACCGGAAAATAAACTGACGGTTACGACCGAATGTGTCAACAAAGATGAAGGCCTGATTCCAATGCAGGATGGATGGCATCCTTACTTTACTTTAGGAGATTCTATCAATGATTTGCACCTCGAATTTCAATCAAAAAATATGGTTGAATTTAATGACGAATTGATTCCCACGGGAAACTTAGTGGAGAACAGAAAATTTTCTACCATAGAAAAAATAGGAGATACATTTCTCGATAATTGTTTCACTTTAGACGTGCAGGAATGTCAGCCGCTTTGTGTTTTAAGAAATGTTGAAAAGAATTTTGAAGTGCAGTTTTTCCCTTCTGATTCTTATCCTTATTTGCAAATATATACACCACCTCACCGCAAAAGTATTGCGATAGAAAATGTAAGCGGTCCGCCTGATGCATTCAATAATGGAATGGGTTTTATCACACTTGAATCTGGTCAATCGGCATTATTTACTACCACTTATAAAGTCCTCCTTTTAAATAAAATTTATGAATGAGTCTGTCGAAGATGTAAAAAGAGTTTTTGAAGAAAAATTTAAAGAAAAACCGCATCTTTATTATTCTCCCGGAAGAATCAACCTGATTGGCGAACACATTGATTACAATGACGGTTTTGTAATGCCAGCTGCTATTGATAAAGGAATCTTTTTCGCAATCGCACTAAATAATTCTGAAAAAATAAATTGTTATTCCGTTGATTTTGACGAAAGCATTTCCATTCCACTTTCGGAAGTAAGAAAAATGGATGGTTGGAAAAACTATGTGCTTGGAGTGGTGAATGAATTTCAAAAATTGAATTTACCAATTTCAGGATTCAATTGTGCTTTCGGCGGCAACATTCCTATCGGTGGCGGTTTATCTTCATCTGCAGCATTGGAAGGTGGCATTTCTTTTAGCCTGAATGAACTCTGTAACTTCCGGATGAATCGTAAGGAACTCGCTCTGCTCGGGCAGCGTGCTGAACATAATTTTCCCGGAGTAATGTGTGGAATTATGGATCAATATGCCAACATGATGAGCAAAAAAAATACGGTGATGTTGCTCGACACAAAAAACATTTCGAATGAATATATTCCGTTGAATATCGAAGGTTACGAAATTATTCTGATCAATACAAAAGTGCATCATTCACTTGCGGCTTCTGAATACAACCAGCGAAGAAAAGAATGCGAAAAAGGTTTGGAGATTTTAAAAAGAGGATTGAATATTCAGTCTTTCAGGGATATTACAAATCGGGATGAACTCCTTCCTTTTAAAGAAGAAATGGGCGATAAAATTTACAAGCGTTGTTTGTATGTTGTGGAAGAAATATTGCGTACAAAAAAAGCTGCAACTCTTTTAAAAGAAAATGATTTAACTGGCTTTGGAAAGCTGATGTTTCAAACTCATGAAGGTTTGAAAAATCTTTACGAAGTAAGTTGTAAAGAACTCGATTTTTTGGTAGATGCTGCAAAAGAAAATAAAGATGTAATTGGTGCAAGGCTTATGGGTGGCGGATTTGGTGGTTCCACCATTAATATTGTAAAGCACGAAGGCGTTGATTCTTTTTTAAAAAAAATATTACCGGCTTATAAAAAACAATTTAATATCGATGCGGAGAGTTATGATGTAAAAGTGGTTGCTGGGACTTGTGAGATTGACAATTGAACTCAGCAAATGCATAAATAATCTGATTTTAAAACTTCTGTATCCTAAATCTAATCAACTCAAATATAGATCCTGCACTTATTGACGAGGCGAATAATTCGTAAATTGCAAAAAAACAAAGAAGTCAAATTAGCAAGCTGGTTGAAAAATCGGTTGATAAAAAATTGATTTATAGAAGAATTTGAAAACAAAATGTGTGTTTTATAGACAACAATAACAAACATGGAAACAATTACAGTAGAAATAAAAAATAGCAAAGCACTGAAACTACTGAAGGACTTGGAGAATCTTGATATGATTAGAATTCATCAATCAGCACAAAAGCCTGAAATAAAAGATAAAGCTTCCAAATACAGAGGTTCCATTTCTGCAGAAAGCGCTGATCGCCTTTTGAAGCATGTGAAAAAAATGAGGAATGAATGGGAAGATAGATTCCCTGCAAAATAAAATTCATGAGTTATCTTTTAGATACAAATTTTGTTATCAATTACTTCAAAGGAATTTTCAAAGGCGAAGCAGGGAAATTCACAGATTCTGTCATCAACGATGCTACACATATTTCTATAATTATCCGCATGGAGCTCCTTTCATGGAAATCACTTAAAGCAAAAGACGAAGAGGTAATAAATGAATTCATATCTGACAGTATCGTATTTTCTTTAGAGGAAACTATCGTAAAAAAAACCATTTCATTAAGAAAAGTCAGCAAAATAAAGCTGCCCGATGCCATTATCGCTGCAACCGCAATTGTGTATGACCTGCATTTAATCACTCATAATTTAAAAGATTTTATAAATATTCCTGGACTTATTGTGCTTGATGCAAATGCTTTATAACGCATGTTGTATTCCGACTATATCTTAGGATAAACACACAAAAAAATGAATTATACCAAAAGCCAACAACTTTTCTCCCGAGCCCAGCAATCGATTCCCGGCGGTGTAAATTCACCTGTCCGCGCTTTCAGAAGTGTTGGCGGCACTCCTGTTTTTATAAAATCTGCCAGAGGCGCTCATCTTTTTGATGAAGACGGAAATCAATTTATTGATTACATCAATTCATGGGGCCCAATGATTCTCGGACACGCTTATGAACCTGTCGTAAAAGCCATCCAGGAAAAAGCTGCCGGATCAACTTCTTTTGGTGCGCCAACAGAATTGGAGATTAACATGGCCGAACTGATAAAAAGCATGGCGCCAAACATTGATCTGATCCGAATGGTAAGCAGTGGGACAGAAGCTTGCATGAGCGCGATTCGTTTGGCCAGAGGTTATACCGGTAAAAATAAATTTATAAAGTTCGAAGGCTGTTATCATGGCCATGCCGATTGTTTTTTGGTGAAAGCAGGAAGCGGTGTTGCTACTTTAAATATTCAAACGGTTCCTGGTGTAACAGCCGGCGTTGCACAAGATACTTTGACCGCGCCTTACAATAATTTAAACGCAGTTGAAAAATTAGTGGAAGAACATAAAGGTGAAATTGCGGCCATTATCATAGAACCGGTTGTCGGAAACATGGGGTGTGTTCCGCCGCAGCCGGGTTTTTTAGAAGGTTTGCGAAAAATATGTGACGAAGAAAATATCGTTTTTATTTTTGATGAAGTGATGACAGGCTTTCGTTTGGCTGCCGGTGGCGCCCAGGAAAAATTAAAGATTGATGCAGATTTGGTGACCTATGGAAAAGTGATTGGCGGCGGTTTACCGGTTGGCGCTTTTGGTGGTAAAAAAGAAATTATGGAACACATTGCGCCGCTCGGAAACGTTTACCAGGCGGGCACTTTAAGTGGAAACCCGATTGCGATGATTGCAGGGTTTACCATGCTGAATGAATTAAAAAATAATCAATCTATTTATACAGAGTTAGATCAAAAAGGCGCTCGTCTTGAAAAAACGATCAATGATATTCTAGCAGGCAAAAATATCCCGCACCGCATCAATCGTGTCGGAAGTATGATCAGCATTTTCTTCTGCAACAATGAAGTCACCGATTTTGAATCAGCTTCTAAAACTGATACAAATATTTTCAATAAGTTTTTCCATCACATGATGGAACAGGGAATTTATTTGCCCCCATCAGCGTATGAAAGCTGGTTCTTCAGCGCTGCTTTATCGCATGAAGATTTGGAAAAAACTTTCAATGCTATTAAAAGTTTTGAAATTGCATAGAAGAATTGAATAATTCATGGTAATATATTATTTTGTGCGCCGCAACTAATTATTTTTTATGAGAATTGTCCTTGTATTCTTCACGCTTTTTATTTCTGCTTCCGTGCTCTCCCAAAAGATTATAGGTTCCGTAATGGCGGATGAAAATGGCATTACAAACCGCCAGGACAAAGCGATATTCCTGGTTGTAGAAAAACAAATAAATGATACCGCATTTGAAAAGCTGGAGTATAATTTTGCGGGCCCGATGATCAGCCGCGCTTCTTTCAAGGATAAAGCGCTGACAATATTAAACGGAGATTATGCGGATTATCATACCAACGGCTATCTCGCTACTACAGGGCATTACATTGATAATAAAAAGGACGGCCTCTGGTATATTTATAATGATACTGCAAAAGCAATTACCGAATATAAATTTCACCTCGACTCGCTTCTGTCCAAAATTGATATGGATTCACTGGATAAGGAGAATAAAAAAATAAAACGCGATACGACGGGTGAAATAGAAGCAAGCTATAAAGGTGGGAATGGTAAAATTGGTTCACTTATTTCTTCTAATTTTAAAATACCCGAACGAACAATTGCCCTTCATAAAGACGGAAGTGTAAAAGTCAGATTTATAATAGACACCACCGGAGAAGTCAAAGAGATTGCCATACTACAATCAGTTGAATTTGCTTTTGATGAAGAAGCTATGCGTGTGGTTTCTTTATTGAAAAAATGGAGTCCGGCAGTGGATAAAGGCAGAAAAGTGAATGCGTACCGTATCCAGCCAATTACTATTTCTTTTTAAGCAACTTACAATTTCAGGCAACATTTACCGTATCGTACACTACTACTTTTTTCCACAAATGCGAACAATCTTCGATAAATTTTAAATGAACCGGATCGGTTTGATAAATGTCCTGATCTTCCTTATTATCAAACAACAATAACCAGGAAACAGACCACGTGGTGTCAATAACATCACGATTGGTACCTGCCGGTTTACCAATATGAAACTCTTTGATCGTTCTTGCTTTCGCAAGATGATTTAATCCCTCAATCAGTTGTTGCAAATCATCTTTGCTTTCCGGATTTTTAAGCCAGAAAAAGACATGATGAATAAAACCATTTTTATCAATAAGCATACAAAAAGGAGTTTTTTAAGTTACAGTAAACAATCAAACATAAGTTATTAGCAAATAAAAATTCGTCTTATATGTTTTTTTGCTGCAAATGCCATTTTCACATCAATGTTTGAAACAACGGCTGCATTTTTACATTACATTCTTCATACTCTTTCTCAGCAATACTTTTCGCTGTGATTGCAGAGCCTGCCTGAATGGATAAATAGCCGGAATTTTCGTTGTAAAGGATGCTTCTGATCACGACGTTAAAATCAAAATCGCCATCCGGATTTATATAACCTACGGTTCCGGAAAATAAGCCGCGCTTTGTTTTTTCATATTTCTCAATCAATTCCATTACGCGTTTTTTTGGCGCACCGGTCATTGAGCCCATCGGAAATGTTGCTGATAAAATTTCTCCAAAAGATACATTTTCGCGAAGCCTTCCTTGTATCGTTGAGATCATTTGATGCACTTGCGGAAAAGAATATATTTTTTGAAATTCTTTTACCGAAACAGTTCCTTCCTCACATATTTTACTCAGGTCGTTTCTAACTAAATCAACGATCATGACATTCTCTGCCCGCTCTTTTTCATCAATTTGCAGTTGATGTTTTTCTCCTTCAATATTTTTATCCAATCGTTTTGATGTTCCTTTTATTGGCTGTGAAATAAGAGCCTTTCCCGTCTTTTTTAAAAATCTTTCAGGGCTTGCACACATCAGGTATTTTTTATCGAGTTTATAAAACGCAGAAAAAGGGTTTGGAGAAATTTCGCAAAGCCGTTTAAAAACACTTACCGCTTCTATTTGTATATGTTCTGCAAAAAACTCCTGGCAAAAACAAATTTCATAACAATCGCCCCGCAAAATATGCTGTTGAAGTTTTTCTACCGTTTGTAAATATTCCTTTTTCGAAAACCGGCTTTTCAATGAAGGTTTTTCGCACACTTTTTTACCAGGAATAATTGAAACAATTTCTTCAAAAATTTTATTGGCATCCATGTTTTCCTGCACACCAATTTTCACCGTTTCTTTTGATAGGATAAAAATAATTTCAGGAACAAAAAAGTAAAAATCAGGAAAGCCAATTCCGTCCTTATTATTCGAGGAAAGATCTTCTATTTCATTTTTCAGGTCATAAGATACATGCCCAAATATCCAATCGTTGTTTTCTTCTTTAAACTGATTGACCGATTCCAGATTATTTTTTTCACCGAAAATGACCGAGCTAGCAACACCACAGCCGGCGATAAAATCGTATGACTTATCAAACCGGTAATCATGATTATCCAGAAAACAAAAATTGCTGAACTTCTTTCCAAAGTCCAGCAATTGATATTTAAAAAGATAAAAATCAGTAAGGGTGTATGAAGAATATTTTCTTTTCAAAATGAGTTGTCAGCCCATGTATATAGTTTTTTAAAAATCTTCATCGTCGTCGAAGAGGTCGTCGCCTTCATCAAAAAGGTTGATGCTTTTGAAATCGTCATCCCCTTCCAAATCATCGTCTTCTTTTCCTTTCTTTCCTGCTTTTTTCCCTTTTGACTTGGGAATATCAAATTCCTCAAAATCAGGATCAAAATCATCTTCTTCTACTTTTTCCCAATCATCTTCTACTTCCACATCTTCATCGTCATCATCATCCTCTTTGCTCTTTTTTGAAGAAGAAGCTTTGCCTTTCTTTACAGGGGTATCATCTTCTTCGTCGAAATCATCATCGTCATCGTCATCATCTTTTTTTGTTGCCTTTTTTGAAGAGGATTTCGGAGCTGCGCCGCCAGTTTTTTTAGGTGGAAATTGTTTTTCCTTTTCAGATTTTGCTTTCATATTTTCCAAGGATTTTTTTGTAAAATTTCAATTTCATTTTCAATTATCCAAAAATAAAGAATACTTTTTTTAAAAAAAAATTACCTCTTTTTCGACCACAATTATGAAGCCACAATGATTTGTTTTGTGCCTGGCCCATTAGAAATATAGTTTACCGGAACGCCCAATGTTTCATTTATATAGTTGATATAAGTATCCATTTGTGGCGGAAGATTTTTGAAACTTTTAATTCCGGTAATATCAGTTTTCCAGCCTTCAAATTCTTTATACACCGCCTCTACTTTTGAACCTTCCATTTGAAAAGGAACATGTGTAGTCTCTTTCCCGTTCACCATATATTTAGTACACACTTTGAGTGTGTCAATATTATCCAGCACATCTGCTTTCGTCATTACCAATTGAGTAACACCATTGATCATGCATGCAAAATTTAAAGCAACAAGGTCAATCCATCCGCAGCGCCGTGGCCTTCCGGTAGTGCTTCCAAATTCATGTCCGTTTTGACGGATTAATTCACCCATTTCATCATGCAATTCTGTAGGAAACGGGCCGCTTCCAACGCGTGTACAATATGCCTTTGTAATGCCGATTACCTCTTTTATTTTTTGCGGTGAAATTCCCAGTCCACTGCAAACACCTGCAGTAATCGTATTTGAGGAAGTAACATAAGGAAAAGTGCCAAAATCTACATCGAGCATGCTTCCCTGCGCTCCTTCTGCAAGGATCTTATTACCTGCTTTAAGGGCATCATTAATGAAATACTCGCCATTTACAATTTTTAGTGTTTTCAAAAATTCGAGTGCTTCAAAAAATTCATTTTCGGCTTGTGAGATATCTTCATCAAAAGAAAAATTATCGAGTAGTTGCTGATGTTTTTTTCTGAGTTGCTGATATTTATTATGAAAATCCTTATTCAGCAGATCGCCTACCCGTAAACCATTTCTGCCGGTTTTGTCCATGTATGCCGGACTGATTCCTTTAAGCGTGGAACCGATTTTTTCCCTTCCTTTTGCGGCTTCACTCGCGCGGTCAATTGCACGATGTGTTGGCAAGATGAGATGAGTTCTTTCGCTGACGTACAGCGATTTACGAAAATCAACACCGAAAGAAGCAACAGCTTCGCATTCTTTTTGGAGAATGACGGGATCCAGCACTACGCCACTACCAATAAGGTTCGTTTTATTTTCACGAAAAATACCGGAAGGAATCTGGTGCAGCACAATTTTTTTCCCATCTACATATAAAGTATGCCCTGCATTAGGGCCCCCCTGAAAACGTGCAATCATATCATAAGCAGGCGCAAAATAATCTACAATTTTACCTTTCCCTTCATCGCCCCATTGGAGCCCAAGAATAACATCAACCATATTTAGAACTTATTTATTAAATCTTTTATAGAACCCGGTAAAAGTATAATTAAAAATAGAAATGGCGAGAGAATGGGGAAATTATTTGTGAAAAAAACAAGACATTTCAGCAAAAAAACAACTCAACCTTTTGCAGCAAAAGGACAAATAATAAAAAATTGTGTTATCGATTTAATGAACGTATTGGCGAGAAAGTTTTTCAACAACTGAAAATCAACGTCAACAAGCAATGTACAAAAGCATTACATTTACGAAAAGAATATCATGCAAAGACGTCAGTTCATTAAAAACACTACCGTTGCCGGCTTGGGTGTCGGACTTACCGGATTAAAACTATCCTCACTTGCCCATAAAAGCGCTGCTAACAAAGTAAGAATAGCGGTAATAGGAACCAACGGCCGTGGCCTTGCGCATATTGAAGCCTATCACACCATCCCGAATATAGAGATCGCCTACATCTGCGATGTGGAAGAAAAGGCACTTGCAAAAGGGATCAACCTCGCTGAAAAGCTGAACGGCAAAAAGCCAAAAGCGATCAAAGATTTCCGTACGATTTTGGATGATAAAAATTTAGATGCCGTTTCTATTGCTACACCGGATCACTGGCATACACCCGCTGCGATACTCGCTTGTGCTGCCGGCAAACAGGTGTATGTTGAAAAACCGTGTGGCCACAATCCGGAAGAAGGAGAAATGCTAATCGCGGCTACCAAGAAATACAACCGCTTGGTGCAGATGGGCAACCAGCGGCGTTCCTGGCCCAATATCACGGAAGCGATGAAGGCAATTCACGATGGTATTATTGGCGACGTTTATTTTGCACGAGGCTGGTATGCAAACAATCGCGGCTCTATTGGCCATGGAAAAGTGGTACCTGTTCCTGCAAGTCTTGATTGGGAACTATGGCAGGGTCCTGCTCCACGTAAAGATTACCGCGATAACCTTGTTCACTACAACTGGCATTGGTTCTGGAACTGGGGCACCGGCGAATCCTGTAATAACGGAACACATGAAATTGATTGCATGCGATGGGCTCTTGGCGTTAATTATCCTGATAAAGTGGTTTCCGGAGGTGGTCGTTATGCATTTAACGATGACTGGCAAACGACAGATACGCAGATGATCACCTTTGAATTTCCGGAGAAAAAAGCGATAAGTTGGGAAGGGCGGAGCTGTAATAACTATCCGGAAGCAGGTGGTGGCAGAGGTTTTAAAATTTTTGGGAAAAAAGGAACGCTCGTAAACAGCGGAGGAGATGATTACAAGATCTATGATGCAGATAATAAGCTGATCAAACAAAGCGCTGAGGAACAAAAAACAGATACCATCAATGCTTTAGGGCCGGGAGTACAATTGGATGCTTACCATTTCAGTAATTTTATTGATGCCGTTCGTGAAGGAAAACCTTTAAACTCACCGATTACAGAAGGGCACAAAAGTGTATTGCTTTGCCACTTGGGAAATATCGCACAAAGGGTAGGCAGAACGCTGCATTGCGATCCGTCAAAAGGCGGAAAAATTTTGAATGACAAGGAAGCGCAGGCGCTTTGGAGTCGTCAATATCAGCAAGGCTGGAGACCGGATATTAAATTTGCATAGCGTCACTTTATTATACTAAATCTACTAAAATGAACTTAAGGAATTCAATTACCGCTTTGGCTTTTTTGCCTTTTCTGAATACGACTTATAGCAACGCTCAAACGGCAAAATCCGGATGGACAAATCTCTTTAATGGTAAAAACCTCAACGGATGGCACCAGTTGAACGGCCATGCAAAATATTCTGTTGAAAATGGAGAAATTGTAGGAACAACCGTCGCAAATACGCCGAATTCTTTTCTTGCTACTGATAAAGATTACAGAGATTTTTTCCTGGAGCTGGATATAAAAGTGGATACTGCTATGAATTCTGGAATCCAGATAAGAAGTGAAAGTCTTCCTGATTATAATAATGGCCGCGTGCATGGCTACCAGGTAGAAATTGATCCTTCCAAAAGAGCATGGAGCGGCGGTATTTATGATGAAGCGCGTCGCGGATGGCTCTATCCGCTGGAGTTGAATCCAGCGGCAAAAAAAGCATTTAGAAACGGCCAATGGAATCATTATCGTATCGAATGCATGGGCAACAGTATCCGTACCTGGTTGAATGGGGTTCCGGCAGCGAACCTTGTTGACAGCATGACGCGTACGGGATTTATCGCCCTACAGGTTCACCAGGTGCCGGATGCGACTCACGCCGGAGAAGAGATCCGTTTTAAAAACATCCGCATCAAAACCACTGATTTGAAACCATCTCCTGATGACCAGATTTTTGTGGTCAACTTAATTCCCAATACCCTTTCCTCACAGGAAAAGAAAAATAATGTGCATCTTCTTTGGGACGGGAAAACATCAAAAGGCTGGAGGGGAATTAATAAAAATAGTTTCCCTGATTCCGGCTGGGTAATGAAAAATGGCGTGTTGACTATTTTAGCTTCGAATGGAGAACAGGAAGGATCAGGAGGCGACATCATTACTGATAAAGAATATGGCGCTTTTGAACTGCAATTTGATTTTAAACTCACTCCCGCTGCCAACAGCGGCGTAAAGTATTTTGTAAAGGAAAGTTATGATACGCACGGAATGTCCGGCATCGGGCTGGAATACCAGGTGCTGGACGACAAACTTCATCCTGACGCCAAACTTGGCCGGGATGGGGATCGCACTTTGTCTTCTTTATATGATCTGATTCCCAGGAAAAATATTCCGGCAGCTTTAAAAGATGTGGGAGAATGGAATCACGGAAGAATCATTGTTTACCCGGATAATCATGTGGAACATTGGCTCAATGGTTATAAAATGCTTGAATACCAGCGTGGTTCCGCTGAATTTAAACATCTTGTTGCTATCAGTAAATATAAAGACTGGAAAAATTTCGGGCTTTGGGATAAAGGTCACATCCTTTTGCAGGATCATGGAAATCAAGTGTCTTTCAGAAGTATTAAGATTAAAGAATTGAAATAAGATTGGTTTTTTAAATTCTATTTACTTTTAAAATTCTGTGCCTTCAACTTATGATAACGTCGCAATAGACGAACCGGCATATGAATTTGTTTATTCATACACGGAATTGGCGATTATTTGTTTGCTACTAATAGATAATTGCAGTAAACGGACAAATACTGTTATTTTCTCTTTCCAGCTGAGAAGCTTTGCCGACTCGATTAAAAAAACAAACGTCAGTTCTTACTCCTTTGAATGATCTTCTTCTCTTTCGACAGTGATCGTACATTCGCCTATCAATGCAGCCAAAGCACCAACGGCAGCAAGCACCGGAGCCAGGAGTGCGCCCACAACTCCAATCGTCAAAGGGAAGCTCATTAATTCTCTTCCTGATTTTTCCGTAATGGTAATTCTTCTGACATTACCTTCTTCAATTAATTCTTTAATTTTTTTCAGTAAATTTTCTCCGGTGGTTGTAAAAAATTCTTTTGTACCCATGCGCATTCTTTTAATTCTTTAAAAATAATCATTTTGCAAAATATACTCCAAAAGCAATTTCAGTCATCCTTCTTAAAAAATTTTCTGTTTCTCCGGAAGGATCGTATTATTTCAATTCCGGCCAATTTGAAATATCAATTATTTCTTCGTCTGCTTAAAAAGAGAACCATCTCCGTATCAGTAAAATATAATTACATTCGTTTAGCATAACCTTTAACTACGACAGAAATACAACAGTGAAAAAATAACTTCAAATCCTCCGGAGATGAATTTCTTGGCCAAACTAATTTTACAAGATGTTGCAGGTACCATCATACTTGCCGGTGGACTGCTTGTGGCAGCAGTAGTTATTTTTTTGATAATATCCTCAAATAAAGGGGAAAATCAGGCATCTGGTAAAAACAAATTTTTTGGAACAAAAGACCGGTATTTTTGGGGAAGTGCTTTATTTCTGGTTTGCATTTTATTTCTCTTTTTGAGTTTACTACCGAATCGTCGTAATGGGAATGAAGAGTATGAAGTTGTTACAGTTGTTGGGGTTCAATGGGACTGGCTAATGGCAGTTGGACAAAGTAATCAAAAGCCGGATGAATTTATCGGGAAAAATGAAATATCGGTGCCGGTAAATAAAACGATAAAATTTATTGTTACTTCCAGCGATGTAACACACAGCTTTGCGATTTACAATAAATCCGGTGTTTTGCTTACCCAAATTCAGGCGATGCCGCAATACAAAAATGAACTGAAATATGTTTTTACTGAAAAAGGAAAATACACAATTCTTTGTTTGGAATATTGCGGCCTCGCACACCCTTTTATGGCCGGAACGATTCATGTAAATTAAAATTTTTAATTGTTGCTTATGATACCAGCCGAGCCAGTTAACTTAAACAAAGAAAGAGGCCTCATTTTTACCTGGAGCATCACTTTCCTGGTTCTTTTTCCATTCTTGATTTTTCTCGGATTTTTAATGCGAGTCGGACAGGCAGAAATGAAAAAACTTTTCCTGTCAGATTTCTATTCGTTGATGACGCTTCATGGCCTTGGCATGACCG
>JAICYZ010000068.1 GCA_025933935.1 Chitinophagaceae bacterium | reverse complement strand
TTCTGTTCCACAAATTTTATTGATCCGAAAAGCAAAATCTCTTTCATTTTCCGGAATTATGTCGAGATAATCTTCATCTAAATAACCGGCGCGGATTCCCTGCTCCAACAAATGAATAAAATATTTTAAAAATTGTTTTTGTTTTTCCCTTCCCAGCTTATTAATTTCATCAAGCCATTTTAATTGCGAAGCAACATTATTTTTCAAAATAATATTTAGCCATTCTCTCACCTGCGCCTGCAAATCATCCTGGGGAGCCTGCAGCAATTGCAATGCTTCACGAAAATTCCCTTCTGAAACCGCTGCAATTTCTGCCGCTTTTTCCGTAGCTAACTGATAATTTTTTATCAACGCTTCTTCGATTTCTGCATTAGAAAGCGATGGGATTTTTATCAATTGCGTTCTCGATAAAATCGTTGGCAAAATTGCATGTTCATCTTCTGCAACAAAAATAAAAAGCGTATCCGGCGGCGGTTCTTCAATTAGTTTCAACAGTTTATTTCCTTCTTTCCCCAAAAATTCAGGCATCCACATAATGAGAATCTTATAATCGCTTTCAAATGATTTTAAGCTGAGTTTATGCGAAATGTCGTCACACTCATGAACTGTTATGTTTCCTTGTTTATTGGCGGGACTATCAATTTTTAATTTCGAATTTTCTTTTAAAAAATCCAGCCAGTCGGCGACGTTATTATAAGGATATTGCTGAATAAATTGGCGCCATTCGGTAATATAATCAGTACTTAATACCTGCTTGTGATTGCTGTCTCTTTTTAAAGCCGGGTAAGAAAAATGCAAGTCAGGATGAACTAATCGATTCGCTTTAAGGCAGGAAGAACATTGGCCGCAGCTATCTTCTGACAACGCCGTATTTTGCTCAATTTGTTGCTCTCCAAATAAAGAGATGGCGCTTTTGTCTGGTTTCGCATTTACCTTTTCACAAAGAACATATTGAGCAAAAGCAATTGCCAGAGGCAAAGCGCCGCTACCTTCCCTGCCCAAAAATAAAAGAGCATGAGAAAGGCGGTTCTTTTGAACCAATTCTTTGAGTCGTTGCTTCGTTTGATTATCGGCAATTACCTGATTAAACTGCATATCTACAAAGATAAAAATCTACCTAGAAATGCCTGGTTTTTATTTTTCAAACCTGCTTTTCGAAAACCGTTCTAAACTTAGCACTGGGTTATTTCAAGTAACTGATTAATTTATCATAAGCCTCCTTGCCTTTTGGTTGAGGATTGTCCGGAATTAATCTATCGCCGTTGAAAAAGACCGTAAGGAATTTTCCATTTTCGTCAAATAAAAATTTTGTAAAGTTCCATTTGATTGGATTGGTAAATCCGTTTTGCTCTGATACTCCGACAATATATTTATAAATTGGAGCCATGTCTGCTCCTTTTACCGAAACTTTTGCGGCCATTGGAAAAGTAACGCCATAATTTTTTTTACAAAACTCAGCAATTTCACTATTATCACCGGGTTCCTGTGCGCCAAAATTATTTGCAGGAAAACCAACAATTACTAATTTGTCTTTGTATTTTTTATATAAATTTTCAAGGTCTTCATATTGAGGCGTATTGCCACACTTGGAAGCAGTATTTACAATCAAAAGCTTCTTCCCTTTAAATTGCGAAAAATCGATGGTTCCTCCGGTTAGGGCAGGCACTTTAAATTGATAAATTGTCTCCGGCTTCATTGTGGATGTTTGGGGTGAAGGAATGATGAATGATACCAGTACAAGGGTAAAAGCAAGAAAAATTAAACGTTTCATATGTTTTTTAGTAAAGTTAACGAATCAAAAAAGGAAAAGGTGGTCAGCACTTAGTCATTTTAATAACGACATTTGTTGACCACAACTATAAAAATAATGGATATTGATAAAATTCTTTATGATTTTAATACCAAAGCCGTCATCTTCGACCTGGATGGAACTTTGATTGATAATAATTCTTATCATAGGGAAACGTGGGAAAAATATCTGGAAAAAATAGGCAAAACTATTTCTGAAGAGGAATTTAATGCAAACATGAACGGGCGAACCAATGAAGACGCAATAAAATATATTTATGGAAAAGATATCAGCCCAGAGGAATCGTTGAAACACACTTTGGATAAAGAAGCACTTTATCGTGAAATTTATAAGCCGTTTATTAAACCGGTTCCGGGACTAATTGACTTTTTAGAAAGATTGAAAAGTAAAAATATTTCAATGGCTATCGCTACATCCGGCATTCAGCCGAATATTGATTTTATGTTTGAAAACATACCGATAAAAAAATATTTTGATGTAGTTGTGAATTCTTCTCACATTAAAAAAGGAAAACCAGATCCGGAAATCTATTTAAAAGTTGCTTCGCTGTTGCATATTTCGCCAAAATATTCTTTGGTATTTGAAGACGCGACAGTAGGAATCAAATCGGCGAAAGCAGCAGGAATGAAGGTAATTGCGGTGGCAACCACACAACCAAAGGAAGAACTGGGAGAAGCGGATATAATTGTTGATGATTATAACTTTTGAGGCGGCTTTACATCCTCAATCCTTTAATTTTTATCTGTACCGCAATGGAAACTTTTTTTTCTAGTGGTTCAATCAATTGTTTTATTTTTAAACAAAAAATTCAGCATGAAAAAGCTTTTGAAATCAGTAAGATTTTTTTTAGCAATAGCATTAATGGCAGCTTGCCTTGCGTCTAATGCACAAAAACAAAAACCGGTTTCTTTAAACCACATCGCCATCTATATTTTCGACCTGAAAAAAAGTACGGATTTTTATAAAGACGTAATCGGCCTTACACAAATCGCCGAACCTTTTCACGATGGCAAACACACTTGGTTTAAGATTGCGGAACACAGTCAACTTCACCTGATCCAGGGCGCTGAAAGTATAACCAGTCATGATAAAAATTCGCACATTTGTTTTAGCGTCCCATCGATGGATGCATTTGTAAAAAAGTTGAAGTATGATAACATCTGGTTTGGAAACTGGAATGGCGATACGGGAAAGATCACTAACAGGCCGGACGGAGTTCATCAAATTTATTTTAAAGATCCTGACGGCTATTGGATAGAAATTAACGATGATACATATTAAAAAAATCTCTTTAAATCGGTGTTCCTTCAGTAAATGAACAAATACAACAATTTCTCTTTTCAAATAGTTCTCATCTTTGATAACATCCAAGATCCGGCGTTGCGTCTCTTTTTTTATCATCCAGGTCGTAAACAAAAGGAGTTGCGGTACCTGCATTTACAGCCGGTGAGGCAGGGTTTTTATTAAAATGAAAATCGAAAATATTTTTTGAAATATTGATGCTGTCAAACATCGGATCTTCATTTTTCAGGGAAGAAATAAATGTGGCATTCGCAAGTTCATCTTTCGATTTATACAATACATGATCGAAAGAAACAGAAAACGGACCAGAACCTTGTTTGTCAATAGTTACTTCATCAGCCACCGTTCCACCTTCACCCCAAAAGATGCAATTTTGAAAAAACGCTTTTAAAGGAGCAGTAAATAAAGTGCCGTTTTGGGTGGCCGAGTTTGACAATTGTAAAACCGGATTTTTATGAATAATATAAATGGTATTGTAAGAGGCAATCGTGCAGTTTATAAAACGATAATCGCCTCCGGCTTGCAGTTGAACATTGCTGCCGCAATTACTAATAAGAGAATTATCTGCATAAATATTGGTATTGATTCCTAAAATACCTGCATCATAAATATTGTCGAGAATGCATTGTGATAAAGTTACTTTAGGACCAGCGGTTGTAGAAAGATCTTGTGCAATAATTCCCTGGTAAGCGTTTTTTATAATGGTATGTTTTAAAGAATTATTTTCACTCGTATTTCTAAAAAATATTCCCGGCCAGCTTGCCGGTAAATTTTTGTAATCGGCATCAAGCCTGTCTCCCGAGAAAATAACCGGTTCTTCTTTGGTTCCTGTTACTTTTAAAGTTCCATCTACTAAAAACGGCGCATCCGCATGTAAAAATATTTTTGTTCCCGCGGAAATACTGAGCGTTGCGTTGGTGTCAATTTGTATTCCGCCAATAATTACATAGGGCAATTTATTATTCCAATTCACATTTCCAGTCAGCTTTTTATTTTTTAAAAAAATAGCATTTTGCCCATAGGCCTGCAGCTGAACGATTTTCTGATTCCCATTATAACTGATCTGGATACTATCATTTAAAAGGTAAGGAAGTGTCGAATCTGATGTGTGTCCATTTACCTGGACAAAAACATAGATGCTGTCGTTTGCATTTATTTCCACGTTATTTACTTCTGCCCCGGAAGTACCATCGACATTCATTTTAAAAGGCGAAGAAGGCCCGCCTGAAAGTTTTACCTGTGAGAGACGTAGCTTTTCATTATTGTTATTAAAAATTTTAAAAGATTGAGTAACGGAACCAGCGGTTGTAAAAACAGTGTCGAAAGATAAAGTATCAATACTGGTATATAATCTTGCATCGGGACTTGTAGTAAAAGAATCCTTCTTGCAGGAAAAAAATAATATGGCGGTTAGGAAAATAAGGTATTTCAAGTGGTGCAATTGCTTTATTGTTGTAATGTTGAATCGTTTAAACTTACTAAACTTACTAAACTAAATTGCGCTCTATATCCTCAAATCCTTTGTCTGCAGGAAGTTCGTTCCACAAAATTTTATAAATTGTTTCTGCTATTGGCATTTCTGCTTTCACTTTTTCATTGATCAGAAACATGCACTTGCTGGCATTGTAACCTTCGGCCACCATATTCATCTCCAACTGAGCCGATTGTACAGAATATCCTTTGCCAATCATGTTTCCAAAAGTGCGATTGCGGCTGTACAGCGAATAGCAGGTAACGAGCAAATCGCCGAGGTAAACGGAAGCTGCATAATTAGTACGCGGTTTTTCTTTTTGTGAAATGGCATTGTGCTCAATGCTGCCAACCTCCACGTTTTCAATCCCGGCTTTTCTTAAAAAACCAGCCATTTCATCCGCGCTGTTTGCAATTAAAACGCTCAAAAAATTATCGCCATAATCCAGCCCATGAGCAATTCCGGCTGCAATTGCATAAATGTTTTTTAAAATTGCAGCATATTGCACGCCATAGATATCTGTATTGCAAAGCGTATTTAAATAAGGCGTTTTGAAATGATAAGAAATGTCTTTCGTCATCGCCTCGTCAATCCCTGAAAAGGTGAGATATGATAATTTTTCAGCGGCTACTTCTTCGGCGTGGCAAGGCCCAAGAACTGTAAAATAATTTTTTAGCGGAACATTAAATTCAGATTTCAGGTACTGGTTTAACAGCACATTTTTTTGTGGAATGATTCCTTTTACTGCAGAAATGATCTTTTTGCTTTTAAAGATATTTTTTGAGAGACCTGCAAGCACTTCCATTACGAAAGCCGAAGGGACAACGATGATAATGGCATCACTGTTGTTGATCACCTCCCCGGCATTCGTAGAAAAATTGATGAGGCTGGTATCAAAAAAAGCATTTCTAAGATATTGGGGATTGTGCCGCCTGTTTTTAAAACTGTTGATGTTCGAATCGCTGCGCAGCCACCAGTTAATACAGGTTTTATTATCGGTCAATATCTTTGCAATTGCAGTGCCCCAGCTTCCGCTTCCTATGATCCCGAATTTCATCATAATTTTAATTTTTCAATAGCTATCTGAGCGGCGATCTGGCTCGCATCTTTTTTATTAAACGCTTTTGCTTCTGCAATTAAAATTCCATCAACCATTGCGCCGATGGTAAACAATCTTCTTCCGTTTTCCATCGTTTCTCCTAAGGTTTCGAACTCCAAAATTTTTCCATTTTTATTTGCCCAACCATACAATTTATTTTTTTGATTGATGTCCAAGTTTTCCAAATCCTGCATAAATAAATGTGGGCTAATGATTCTTTGTGTTACCCATTTTTTAGTTTGTTCATAACCTTTATCCAAGTATACGGCGCCGACCAATGCTTCCAGCGTATTTCCAAAAATCTGTGAAATTTTGAGCGAGTGGTCAAACTGATTATAAATCGTAATTTTTTTCAAACCAATTTTTACAGCAATATCATTTAATTGATTTCGGTTTACCATCTTGCTTCGCATTTCTGTCAAAAAGCCTTCGTCTTTATAAGGGTAGCGCATAAACAGATAATGTGCGACAATCGAGCTAATGATGGCATCTCCAAGATATTCAAGGCGTTCATTATTTTCATCTGCGCCTTCTCTTACAGAACGATGGCTCAGAGCTGTTTTATATAAACCCAACTGATGTGGCGAAAATCCGAGAACGTTTCGAAGTTGTCGTCGAAAATTTCGCTGCTCGCCGGGAAGAAAAATATTTTTGAAAGATAGCACTTGACCGTTTGAAGAGTTTTTATTTTTTTAAAAGTAAATAAAATAATTTCCCCAATGAAGATCACGCAAAAAGTATTCCTGCTGAAGGTTGAAAAATAATTTATTTAATTATTGTTCTTTCTGTAATTCTTCCCAATATTCTGCTGCACGACGGGTATGAGGAATGACAATAGTACCGCCCACAATATTTGCCACGGCGAAAACTTCATACATCTGTTGGGTAGTAACCCCAAGCTCATGCGATTTTCCCAAATGATATTTGATACAATCATCGCAGCGCAAAACCATGCTGGCAACGAGCCCAAGCATTTCTTTTGTTTTTTTATCAAGCGCACCTTCTTCATACGTATTCGTATCAAGATTCCATAGGCGTTTCATCACCAGGTTATTTTTGCTCAAAATAACCTCGTTCATTTTTTCGCGGTAATCATTAAATTCTTTTATTAAATCACTCATAAAAACGTTTTAAATAAATGGAAGATATTTTCATTATGCTTTCTAAAGTATATACGAAAGGATTACAAAGTTACAAATGCAGTAAGCAAAGAAATGACTTCTATTTCTGTTTTGGTTTTTAAATGCGTTTATATACTTTTACTAGCCTCTTTAATTTTTGAAATGAACAATTCCCAATCTGAATACCGGGTATGGAAATGGAAAAACGTTTACATGCTTCATTGGATTCTTAACCCCGGCATCGCCTTCAACGAATTATTTTTAGGACAGCGGATGCCAAAAATACTATTCGTTAAAGAAGATGCGACAAAGACATTGTCTGAAAAATCTTTTCTTCCTTGTCCACATTGCGGCACCATTCATCCGTCACTGGAGTGGAGTTCGCGAAATAAAACAGCATTCGGTAATTGGTTTGGCCTTTATTGTTATCGTTGTGGAAAAATCATTCCGTGTCTGCGAAACCTTACCAGTTTTATTATAATTGCTGTAACATCTCCAATCTGGATTTGGTTTGAAAAGAAATGGAAAGAAAAGTGGTTAATAAAGCAAAAAGAAAAGTTTTCAAAACCATTAGAATTATCAGTTCCCGAATACAACCTTTGGACTCAGGGATTAAGAATTGGTATTGGATATTATGTATTAATCATGTTCACAAAGTTTGTGATTTTTCAAGAAACTTTTACATGGAAAAAGCCGATAGGAAATTTGGTAGAATCTATTTTAATAGGATTGGTATCGGCGGCTATAATTAAAGAACTTGCTTTTAAAAGGAAGTCAGCGGTTCGTAAAACATCTGAACTTAAATCATGAATTCTTTCTTGAACCAAAAATATTTGAAAAAGCAAGAAAAGCAGGGAAAAAGAAAGATTCAAATGACAATGCGCATTTGGAATTGTACAACAAAGGATCAACGCCCCAGATCATTAATATCATCATCAATATTTCTGTCCGGCAATTTGTTCAATTGGCCTTTTATGAAAAAATAACTGGTGATCGCAAATGCGAAACCGACGAGAACAACAGAAATCAGATTGTTGGTTCCAAAAATCATCACGCCTACAAATATGCCGATTATTTCAAAAAAGAGCCATCCAATTACCAGGTAGATTTTCCAGGTAAGCGGCTTCAGCCCTTTCTTTTCAGCGATCTTTCCAATTTCTCTGGTAAGGAAAATAAGTGCAATTAACTCAAGCATTTGTTATCGGTTTGAAGAAAATTTAGCAGAAAATCAAACGAGAGCAATATCGAAATTTACCAGTTGCACAAACTGCTCGAGCCGCAGATCAATATCTTTTTTTGATATTTCTTTCAGTCTTTGAGGGCCGAATTTTTCTACGCAAAAACTCGCCATGGCAGAACCAACAATAATCGCAGTTTTCATGTTTTCGAAACTGGTATCGTTTGTGTGTGAAAGATGACCGATAAATCCACCGGCAAACGCATCTCCCGCTCCTGTCGGGTCAAATACATCTTCCAAAGGCAATGCGGGCGCGAAGAATACATGTTCCTGATGAAACAATAAAGCGCCGTGCTCTCCTTTTTTAATGATCAAATATTTTGGTCCCAACTGTAGAATTTTTTTGGCAGATTTTACCAGAGAAAATTCGCCACTTAGCTGACGCGCTTCGCTATCATTTATCAGCAAAGCATCGACTTTCTGTAACACTTTTTTCAAATCATCCATTGCTGTTTCCATCCAGAAATTCATGGTATCCAGGACAATTAATTTTGGTCGCTTGCGCAATTGCTCTATAACGCTGAGTTGCAGACTAGGCATCAGGTTTCCAAGCATCAAAAATTCCGCTCCCTGGTATTCTTCAGGCACTTTTGGATTGAAATTAGCAAGAACATTCAAGTCGGTTATGAGCGTATCACGGGTGTTCATATCCAAATGATACTTTCCGCTCCAGAAAAATGATTTTTGGTCAGGAACAATTTCAACGCCACTTAGTGCTACTCCACGCGCTTTTAATTCATCCATTTCTTCGCCTGGAAAGTCATCTCCTACAATAGAAATTTGTTGAATAGGATTTGTCAAATGGCTTGCCGCATACGCGACATAAGTGCCTGAGCCACCAACAATTTTATCAATTTTGCCAAAAGGAGTTTCGATAGCGTCAAAAGCCATGGTGCCAACAGAAATAACTGCCATAAATGTTTTGTTTTTTTAAATCGTTGCAAATGTAAAAGATAATCGCTTAATCATTGATTCATTCATTATGTAGGATTTAGAGCGCCGGAACTCTTTGAAATTAAGATTATCTTTGAGATTCAATTTTTGCATATGCTTTTATCCATTCATCCGGTAAACCCGCAGCTTCGGCTGGTAAAGCAAGTAGCCGAATGCCTGAAAGATGGCGGCGTTATTATTTATCCCACAGATACCATTTATGGTTTGGGGTGCGATATCCATCATCCGAAAGCGGTAGAACGAATTTGCAGAATTAAAAATATTGATCCTGCAAAATCACAGCTTTCATTTATCTGTCGCGACCTGAGTCATTTGAGCGATTACACTAAAAGTATTGACACGCCTCTTTATCGTATTTTGAAAAATTGTTTGCCTGGGCCTTACACTTTCATTTTGCCTGCAAGCAAACAAGTGCCCAAAATTTTAAAAAGTAAAAAAGAAACGATTGGCTTGCGTGTACCGAACAATGTGATTTGTCAAACCATTTTGGAACAATTGGACAACCCGATTCTGAGCGCTTCTCTTCCCGGACAAATGGTAGAAGAATATACAGACCCTGAAATTATTTATGAAACGTTTGGCAGCCAGGTAGATTTTGTAATTGATGGTGGCCCGGGCGGAATCATACCTTCAACCGTTGTCGATTGCACTACAGATGACTGGACTGTAATACGCCAGGGATTGGGAGAATGGGCGGCATAAGAAAAATTTGATTTTACAACAAACGAATAAATAATGCCAGTTGTCTTTTCTAATTTTCCAAAATCACCTCATCCTCAGTATTCTCAAAATCGGGCCAGATATTAAAACTCTTGCGGTGATAACGGCACAAGCCGTGAACGTCAATCGCAGCGCGATGTTCACGGGTTCCGTATCCTTTATTTTTATTCCACAGATACATTTCATATTTGGTATGAAGGTTTTCCATGTATTCGTCGCGATAGGTTTTAGCAAGTACACTGGCTGCCGCGATCGAAGCATAAGTGCCGTCTCCTTTCACAATACATTTGTGTGGCATTTTTTTATAAGGCTTAAAACGGTTGCCATCCACCAACAAAAGTTCAGGAGCTGATTCTAATTTATTTAATGCCAGGTGCATAGCCTTAAAAGACGCTTGTAAAATATTAATACGGTCTATTTCTACATTGCTTACACTTGAAACAGCAAAAGACCAGCATTCTTCTTCAATAATCGGACGCAAAAGATTTCGCTCTTCTTTAGTAAGTTCCTTCGAATCATTCAGCAATGGATGATAAAAAGTTTTAGGAAGAATCACAGCTGCTGCATAAACGGGTCCGGCAAAACAGCCGCGTCCTACTTCATCCACACCGGCTTCAATAAATTTATTATGATAAAAAGGCAGCAGCAACTCTGAAAAAATTTTTTCAAAAATAAGACGTGTTTTAAAGAATTACGAATGAAGTTTTAAACATGATCTTTTAGAATAATCTGAAGGGGGAATGAATGGCTTTGCGGGTTACCTTTGCACAGATTGAAATTGAAAGTTGAAATTGAAAAATCAAAAAACAGTATGGCTGAAATTGTTTTAAAAAAATCCAATAAAAATGTCGCCATATGGCTTTACCTCGGCGTTTTCATGTTGATAATTCAAATCGTACTCGGCGGTATTACCAGGCTTACAGAATCCGGATTGAGCATTACAGAGTGGAACCCAATCACCGGAGCGTTGCCGCCACTAAATAATGCACAATGGCAGGCCGAGTTTGCCAAATACAAAGGCACTGACCAGTTCAGGTACATTCATTCTGATTTTTCACTAAGCGATTTTAAATTCATTTTTTTCTGGGAATGGTTTCACCGGACCTGGGCAAGACTGATGGGGGTTGTTTTTTTGGTTGGTTTTTTTTATTTCCTGGTAAAAAAACAATTCAAAAAAGACATGATCATTCCATTCGTTATTTTGTTTTTACTTGGCGCTGTTCAGGGCGCCATCGGCTGGATCATGGTAGAGAGCGGACTGGTGCCCAAAGCCATGTTTGTTAACCACATTAAACTTGCAACCCATTTTATGACTGCGCTGGTTTTATTGTGCTACACATTCTGGTTTGCATTGAGTATTTCCGTCCCATCCAACATGAAAACCGTCAATAAACCATTAAGAAAGGTAACCTGGATCATTCTGATTGTTTTATTTTTTCAATTGATTTATGGCGCATTTATGGCCGGTCTTCATGCAGCAACGGCTGCGCCTACATGGCCTACGATCAACGGACAATGGTTCCCTGGTGTAATGAACCGGCTTTCGCCGGGATGGAAAAATTTTCTCGATAATAAAATCACCATTCAGTTTATTCATCGGGGACTGGCATATACTCTTTTTATTTTGGTGATCATCTGGTTTGCAAAAGCATGGAAGATTGTTGGAAGCACCCTTTTTTCAAAAACAAAAGTGATTCCTTTATTGCTGGTAATATTGCAGGTTGCTCTCGGAATTACAACCGTGCTTTTATCACCGTATGGCAATAACCTGGTATGGTTTGGCGTTGCTCATCAATTGGTTGCGATTTTATTTTTAATGTCGGTTGTTTTTATGCTCTATATTATCCGGCCTGCTGCCTATCAAAAAAGGTATTTTTGAAAAACAAACTGCAATAATTGCCGATGAAAAGATTTGTTCATAATTTTTATTATTCATTTCCCATACAATTATTGCTGCTGCACTTCAGAAAGTCACAGGTGTTGCTGGTTTTGTGGCTCATTCTTTTTCTGACCGTTTCAGGAAATTTCATGGAGTTTTTTGGGGCCAATACTTTGTTCCTTGCTCCGGAATATTTGGGAACTGTAAATGCAGCAGGAGGAGCTATTACCGGTGTTGCGACGGGTATCTTTATCATGAGCTGGAATATTACCACGTTCATTTTGCACAGTGGCCGGTTTCGTTTTTTGGCTACCAGCTCAAAACCCTTTTTAAAATACTGCCTGAATAATGCGATTATACCTGTTGCATTTTTAATTCTCTATTTTCTGGAAGCATTGTATTTCGACCGGGTAAAAGAACTGATTCCTTTAGAACAATTTCTATTAATTCTCGCCGGTTTCCTGGGTGGATTTTTTCTACTGGTTCTGGTTTCGTTCCTGTATTTTTTTGGTGCCGACAAAAGAATTATCAGAAGCTATCAATCCGATATTATTGATTTTGATGAAAATAAAATTCCGGAAACCGAAGAAGAAAAAATAATCGTTGACGATTTTGGATTGCCTGTAAAAAATTATGTAAACACGCGTTTTCAAATAAGAAAAGTGAGATCTGTGGCTCATTACAGCCAAAATTTTTTGGACACGATTTTTAAGAGGCATCATTTTTCTGCAATGATTACAGTGTTGCTTGCTTTTATTTTCATGTTGTTTATTGCATTTTTTCTCGACAACCGTATTTTCCAGATTCCGGCGGCGGCCAGCATTCTGTTATTTTTTGCTATACTTAACGCGGTAATAGGAGCGCTTTCTTATTTCTTAAAAAGCTGGAGCTTATTATTTATGGCGCTCGTATTTGTAACCATTAATGTCCTCTATAAATACGATGTAATTGATCCTCGCAATAAAGCTTACGGGCTTAATTATTCAAATCCTAACCGGCCGGAATATTCTTTACAAAGCCTTGAATCATTAAATACGCCCGCAAAAATTGATTCGGATAAAAATAATATGATTTCCATTTTGAATAAATGGAAAGAAAATCAGCGTGAAGAAAAACCCCTGATGGTGGTTTTTAATTTCAGTGGCGGCGGTGTGCGAAGTGCCAGTTTTGCGATGAACGTTTTGCAGGAACTGGACAGCGTTACCAAAGGAGCCGTCATGAAAAAAACCATGCTGATGACCGGCGCGTCCGGTGGAATGCTTGCTGCCGCTTACTTTCGTGAATTATCGAGGTTGAAAATAAATGGAGCCAATATCAATCCTGAAAATAAAGAGTATCTGGATAATATTTCGGAAGATCTATTGAACCCGGTTTTCTCTTCCCTGGTTGCGCGTGATTTGATTTCACCTACTCAGAAGTTTTCGTTTGGCCCGTATCGTTATGTCAAAGATCGTGGTTATGCTTTTGAAGAAAAACTAAACCACAATACCAGATATGTTTTAGACAAGCCGATTGGTTTTTATAAAAAAGATGAACAAAACGCAAAGATCCCATTGATGATTTTAAGTTCAACGGTAACACGCGATTTCAAAAAAATGCTGATCTGCTCCCAGCCCATTAGTTTTATGATGCAGCCCGAATACATAGACAGTAATTCGAACATGACCGGTCCCGATGCCATTGACTTTGCGGCATTGTTTAAAAACATGGACCCATTGAATTTAAGAATGTTGACCGCGTTGCGAATGAACGCAACTTATCCATATGTGTTGCCAAGCGTTTGGCTGCCTTCAACGCCGGTAATAGATGTGATGGATGCCGGATTGCGCGATAACATCGGCGCCGAAACTACCCTTCGTTTTTTACACGTTTTTAAAGACTGGATCAATGAGAATACACGCGGCATTCTGATGATACAGGTTCGTTCCCGCAAAAAAGGAAGCTGGGACGAAGACTATAAAAGCGGTGGTATATTTAATATCCTGACCAATCCGTTTACGATGATGGAAAACAATTGGTTCACCATGCAGGATTATTTTCAGGACGATGAAATTTCCTATCTGCAAAATGAATTCGGCAAAAATCTGCATCGCGTTTCTTTAATGTATATTCCAAAGACTCCTGAAGGCGAAGCGCCTCTTAATTTCCATTTAACCGCAAGTGAAAAGAACGAAGTTCATGCATCACTATACCGGCAAAATAATGAAGAAGCAATAGCCATCATAAAAAGTTTTTTGGAGGAATAGGAATAATTTTTAGTGAAAAAAGAAATGTGGTTATTTCTTCGTTTGCTCAAAACCACCCTCTTCTTTTAAACATCCAGATCATCCATATCGGAATGACAAGCATTAAACCAACAGCAATATAAAAACCATCCGGATTGTGAAGCCATGGAATACGGTTAAAGTTCATCCCAAAAATGCCGCCAATAACTGTAGCGGGTGCAAGTAAACAGGTAACCACCGCCATTACTTTCATTACCTCGTTCATTTTCAGATTTACATTGTTCAGATAGAGGTCCTGAAGCGTCATCATCATATCACGGTAGTTTTCAGCCAGTTCGTTTGCCTGGATAATGTGGTCATAAACGTCCTTAAAATATTTTTCCGTTTTTTCTTCAATCAGATTGCTTTCGCTGCGCAAAATTCCATTGATCATTTCGCGCACGGGTGAAATATTTCTTTTTAAAAAAATCATTTCTTTGCGAAGCATATTGATCTTTGCAAGCGTACGGGTATCAGGCCTTCGCGCGATGTCTTCTTCCAGGTCTTCAATCTTTTCTCCCAACTGCTCCATGATCACAAAGTAATTATCTACGATCATATCTATCAGCGAATAAAACAAATAATCGGCCTTACTTTGCCGTACTTTGCTTCCCGGCATTTTTAGTTTTTCGCGAATGGGGTTAAAAACATCTCTTGTTGCATCTTCCTGGAAACTCAACACGAAATTGGAACCGAGCACGATGCTTATTTGTTCATTTTCTACAGAACAAATTTCCTCATTAAAAAAAAGCATGTTCAACAGGCAATACAAAAGATGGTTGAGCTCATCCATTTTAGGGCGTTGGCCGGAACTGAAAATATCTTCTGCGATCAGCGGGTGAATGCCGAAGTGGGCGCACACTTCATCGATGTCAGCTTTTCTCAGACCATCAAAATTTATCCAAGTGTTTTTGCTGCTGTTGATATATTTGTAACAATCTTCTACATTGTTCAATTGCTGATAATTCGCAGTTTCTGCATCATATTCATAAACAAAAATGATTGTTTTTTCAGGTTCAATCCTTGTCGGCGCAATGGTAGGATTTACCTGGAGAACCCTTTTGGTCGCTCTTGTTTCGAACGGTTTTATTAACGATAAATATTTTTCGTTTCTCATTTTATGAAAGATTAAAAAGATTTTTAAAAGAAACAGAAAAATACAGTTAGTGTTTCGGCAGGTTCATTTTTTTTACATCGATAGCAGAGGAAGGCTGGGTGCTTGTCCAGATGTCGCGGTACATTTTCCAGTTACCCGCTTCCTGTTTCCATAAAGCAATATAATTGCCTTTGTCGGTCTGCTTGCCGTCTTTGTCCGAAAGCTGGTAAGATCCTTCTTCGGCAAGAATACTGCTGTCGCCCCAGATTTTTATCGTATTCAACTCGAAATCTGCAACACCACTTTTCATCATATTTGAAATGAAATGGCTTATGTTTTCTCTTCCTTTCACGGAGGCCTGGTTTGGCGCCATCGCTCTTGCATCGGTTGTAAAACATTTGGACACTTCAACAGAATCTCCGGCTTTAAATGCTTTCATGAACCGTTGATTGCATTGCAAAACCGATGCCTCACCCTGTTTGATATCAAATGCGGATGCCGATTTTTCTATTTCCAGTTTATCCTGCTGATTGCAGGAGTAAAAATGAACGGCAAAAAGAATAAAGAGAAAAAGGATTTTTCGGTTCAGCAACATGAGATAAACATTTTTTAAATGATAATGCTATAAAGATAAAATAATGGGAAAGAAAACAGTTTATTTTCTTCTGAAAAATTTGCTGATGGATGTTTTCCAAAAGATAAAACGTCGTTACGGCAAAGCAACAAATATTTATAAATCCTGTTTCGGTATTGAAAATACTTTATCTCTTTTCAAAATTCGAAATTAATTTTTTTGCACTCTCCAAATCCTCAGGAGTATCAATCGAGATGGGGCTTTCATCAGT
>JAICYZ010000038.1 GCA_025933935.1 Chitinophagaceae bacterium | reverse complement strand
GGCAAGATGTCAGCTCTTAACAATCTTTCCTTTGAACATGTTGAACAATCTTGCCAGGCGATTATGGACGCTGCTTCTAAAGGAGATACATTTTCTGTAGAACTTTTTTCTGAAGCCGGTTATAATCTCGGCTTGGGAATAGCAATTTTGATAACCTTATTTAACCCGGAATTAATCGTATTGAGTGGACGAGGAGCAGCCGCTGGAAAATTGTGGGTGGCACCGATTCAGCAGGCGATTAATGAGCATTGTATCCCTAAAATTGCTGAAGATACGCAAATCAAAATTTCCACATTTGGCCGAAGAGTGGATTTAATTGGCGCGGCGGCATTGGTCATGGAAAATTATGAATGGATTGAAGTTGCCTTGCCTGATACAAAAATAAAGACCGTTTAAATTTCTAAAACAAAATCAAACACGCAATAATTAAAATACAATGTGGGATGCAAATTACATTTTCAAACGTCATTCTGATACTGTCATTTTACCGTCACTCAACAGTAAAATAAAAACAATAAGCAGCAGTTTGAAGATTTTTATTGCCAGTAATAAGAGGATGTTGATTGAAAACTTTGAGATTCCCCTCGACAAATCTGTAAAAAATTTTTTATAATACACACAAAACCTTCAAACCCTATCCATTAAAAGAAAAAAAAATCGCAATGAAAAAAATTACACAAAAATTATTGCTATTTGTATTGTTTATTTTTTGTGCAGCTTTTGCCTTCGCACAAAAAACAACAATCACTGGTATAGTAAATAATGATAAAGGAGACCCGGTATCAGGAGCAACCGTTCTTGAAAAGGGAACTAAAAATGGAACCACGACTGATGCCAATGGCCAGTTTTCCATTAAAGCATCACCGAATGCTACTTTAGAAATTTCCATAGTAGGATACAATTCCAAGGAAGTAGCCATCGCTGGGAAAAACAATATTAACGTTGCACTAATTCCAAAAAACACAGAACTAACAGGGGTAGTTGTAACCGCTCTTGGTATTAAAAGAGAAGAACGAAAAATTGGATATGCTACAACAGAAGTAACTTCAAAACAAATTTTAAGAACATCGCCTACAAATTTTGCTTCAGCACTATATGGTAAAGCTCCCGGCGTTACCATTAGTTCAAATCCCGGAGGTGCGACCAGTGCAGTGGGGATTCAAATTAGAGGTATTAATTCTATTGGCTATCAAAGACAACCATTACTCGTGGTTGATGGAGTAGTAATCAGAAACGGAGATGCAAACGATGATGGCTATTGGGGAGGAAATCAACGTTTGAACGGCAACGGATTGTTGGATATTAATCCTGAAAATATTGCCAGTATCAATATTTTGAAAGGAGCTGCCGCTTCTGCATTATATGGTTCTGATGCAAACTTTGGTGTGATTGTCATCACAACAAAAAACGGTGCCGGATCAAAAGGATTAGGAGTGGATCTGAATTTGTCAACTAATATAGAACAGGTTTCGGTAACTCCTGATCTGCAAACAGAATATGGACCAGGATATGACCGTGCAACAAATATGCAGGCGTTTGGCGCTGACGATTCCGGTTGGATTCATAAGACAGTAGATGGAAAACAGGTCGAGTACCCCATTTTTCGTGCCTATGGGCAATTTGGGCCAAAAGTAGATGGACGGGAAGTTTACTGGTGGGATGGACAAATGCGTCCTTACGTTTCTCAACCTGATAACTGGAAAGCATTTTACAGAACCGGGGTAAGTTCCATTGAAAATATTGCTTTAAGCAATTCTTCCAACAAATACAACTATCGTTTTTCTTACACACGAAATGATTATAAAGGAATTCAAATAGGAGGAAAAGATGAAAAGAATACTTTTAATCTGAATACGACGTATCATATTACACCAAAACTGAGCACGGATGTAGTAGTTAGTTATATCAATGAAAAAACTCACAACCGCCCGAGACAGATTTATTACCTGACGAATAATTATGGAGGTTTCTTCAGTCCGGTGGATTATATGAGTGTCTACTTTGATAAATACAAAACATCCAAAGGATATAAATGGGTTGATTATAATAACACTACTTTAGATCCCGAAGAAGCCCTTAAATATAATATCAGGGCAAAAGATTTCCTTGATTTTCTATGGAATCAGTTGGCAAATAATTACGATGAAACAACAAATCGTTTGATTGCTTCTGCAACACTTAATTATAACATAATCAAAGGCCTTAATTTCAGAGGAAGAATCGGTACAGATTATACCGGGTATTACGTGGAAGAAAAAGATCCAAGTACCCAACCAATTGCTTTTGGAGAATCAGGATATTATGGTACCAATTCAAACAGGTATAATTACTCTTATGGCGATTTGTTGTTATCTTATCAAAATAAAATTACCAGCAATCTTAATTTTACTGCTTCTGTTGGTTACCAGGCACGGAAAGAAGATTACCGCTATACAGGAGCCGGTACTTCAGGTGGCTTGACAACTGAAAACTGGTTTAGTTTAAGTGCATCAAAAAATACACCCACACCGGGAACTTCATCCAGAAGAACCTTGCTTAAAGATGGATTGTTTGGGATATTAAATCTTGATTTTAATAACTATTTGTTTGTGGAAGGAACTATTCGCCAGGAACGCACTTCTACTTTATTCCCGGGAAATAATGTATTCTATTATCCCGGAGTAAGTGGTGCATTTGAATTAAGCAATGCCTTTCACTTACCGGCTTTTGTTACTTATTCTAAGTTAAGAGCTGCCTGGGGTATCGTAGGAAATCCTCCTGATATTTACACTTCCAATGTGATTTATACTTCAGGAAATGTAAATGGCATACCACTTTTATATCCGCCTGCATCCAGTTATGGAAACCAGAACCTGAAAAATGAAGAGAAACATGAAATAGAATTCGGCTGGGAAACAAAATTGTTCAACAACCGGTTCGGATTTGATGTGTCTTATTACAATGATAAAATAGTAAACCAGGTTCTTGGACTGACGATTCCTTCATCCACAGGGGCAACCAGTGTGCTGGTTAATGTGGGTACACTTCGCAACTACGGTTTGGAACTTGCATTAAATGGAACACCGGTTAAAATGCATAATTTCCAATGGGACACAAGGTTAAACATAGCTTTCAACAGGAATAAGGTGGTTGCGTTAATGCCCGGGCTCGACCGGTTAACGAGTGCAAATCTGGACAACGGGTCGTTGTTAGTTGTTTCTCAAGTTGGCCAACCAGCCGGCGACATAGTGGGTTACAAGCGTAAAGTAGATGCAAAAGGCCAATACGTCATCAACTCTGATGGCTATTACGACATTAATTTTGACCAGCAGGTAAAAATGGGTAACATCCAGGCAAAAGCTGTTGGTGGATTTATAAATACTTTTACTTATAACAACCTTAGTTTAAACGTACTACTCGATTTTCGCTATGGCGGTCAGGTAATTTCACAGGCGCTTTTGTATGGAACAGGAGCTGGCTTGTATAAAAGTACTTTGGCTGGAAGAGACGCAGAACACGGCGGTTTAGCTTATTATACTGATGCCAACGGTAAGAATGTTGCAGTCACCGGTGGTGCTACTACAGGCCCCAATGGCGAAAAAGTATATCACGACGGAATCATAATTAAAGGAGTAACTACTGATGGCAAACCTAATACTACCATTATTGATGCACCGGATTATTACCTGAATACGTTTACCTGGGGCTCCTGGCCGGGATCTGGCTCTACTTCTACTTATGAAGCAGCGGTTTTTGATAACAACTATATAAAGTTAAGGGAGCTTTCTATCGCCTACACTTTTCCAGTTAAGCTTAGGTCAAAATTAAAAATGCAAAACCTGACCCTGTCTTTATATGGAAGAAACTTGTTTTACTTCTACAAAACACTGCCAGACTTCGATCCGGAAGGAGGTGTAGGTACTAATTGGATAAACCAGGCAATATCTATTGGCTCAGGTACCGCTGCCACAAGGTCTTATGGTGCAAGTATTCGTTTAACATTCTAAATCATTTGTAAAGAAAAATATATGAAAAAGATATTAGTCCTTTCAACGATAGTCATTTTAGGAATAAGCAGTTGTAAAAAACAAGACTTTAGCAATTATTATTATAATCCGGAAGGAGCGGTTACTGCAAATGTTCCTTCTTTATGGGCTGGGTTATTTAATAACAACCGTGTCATTCCCAAATACTGGAACTTATACACTTTTTTGATTCCAGTATTAGGCGAGTATAGTCAAACAATTGGTTATACAAACGGTAATAAGATTTATGAACAACCGGTGAATTATACTCAAAACCGCTGGGATGATTATTATACAGGTGTAATGGCGCAATACCGTGAAATTGAAAAGTATTATAATAATCTTTCTTCTGATGCCGATAAAAGAGGCTACCAGCTTTTTTTAGAAACCGCACGCATTTTCTTTTATGACCAAACGGCTCAAATGGTAGACATGTGGGGCGATATACCCTTTAAAGATGCAGGACAGTTGAATTCCACTGGTAATATAGCTCTTGCCAAATATGATAACGGCAAAGATATTTACTCATTCATATTAACCGATTTAAAAAGGATTGGTGATTATCTCGACACTGCCAATATTGATGCTTTTTATTTGAATCAGCTTGCGAAGTATGATTTTGTAAATAACGGAAGTGTTGTTGAATGGGAAAGATATGCTAATTCACTCCGTCTTCGCCTCGCTATGCGTATTTCTTATGAGGATGAATCGACTGCAAAATCAATTGCGCAGGAAATTTTGAGCAATGCAACCAAATATCCGGTCGTGGAGACAGTGGATCAAAACGTTCAGATTAAATTAACCGGAAACCTGGTATCTACGAGTAATGATATCCGCGAAGGTTTTGGAATTGATCCCTTTGCTCCCGGCAAAATGGTTGACAGCGTAATGGTGCCGTCGGGAGACGTACGCTTGCCAGTTTACTTTACAGCTAATAAAAATGGCGAATATCACGGTGTTCCAAATACATGGAATGCGTCAAGAGTGACCGATTCTACAACGGCTAATTATTTCTCACGGTATGATTCAACCACTTTTACCCAGAACAATCATTTTCCCGGTATCATCCTTACTTCTGCTGAAGTAAGCTTTTTGAAAGCAGAAGCTTTTGAAAGATGGGGCGGAGGTGATGCGAAGGCAGCTTATGAGGCCGGAATAAGAAATTCAATACAATATTATTATTACATAAATAGTATCAGTGATTGGTCAGGCGCTAAAGATCCGATGCCATCAGATGCTGCAATTTCAACATTTTTAGCTAATCCGATAGTGGCATATGGAACTGATCAGCAACAAAATCTTCTGAAGATCGCCACCCAAAAATGGATTGATTTTAATGTAATGCAGGCGCAACAGGCATGGGCAGAATGGAGGCGAACGAAGATGCCTGTTTTATATTTTCCGACCGATGCCAGTTCAAATTTATCTCCAAATGTTCCGACCAAATTATTATATCCATCTACTGAATCTATATTGAATTCAGTTAATTATCAATCTGTAAAATCAACTGATAATGTAACAAGCAAGGTATTTTGGGATGTGAAATAAACGGGAGAACGAAATAATAAAAGCAAATGAGCGGAAAGGTGATTTTAGGAAATAGCTTTTCCGCTTATTTGTTTGTTTACTAACACTCATTGCAAGTTTGAAGCTTAAAAAAAGAAGTCCTGGTAAACGAATAAATAACCCGAATTTGACTTTCTCATTCTCTAAATCAGTATGAGTAAATTATTTTTATAAATTCCCGTTTCAAGTATCCGAAATGAAATTTTTCAAAACCTGTTCGCACACATTTCTCATTCTTTTATTTGTGATTTTCTTTTGCACAAATGCCTCTGCTCAGCATAATGAATATTATCCTGATCCCGATCCGGTCATTCAAAAAAGATTGGAAGAATGGCAGGATCTAAAGTTTGGATTGTTAATGCATTGGGGCACATACAGTCAATGGGGAATTGTAGAAAGCTGGAGCATTTGCCCGGAAGACCTCAGCTGGGCGACGGGAGGAAGAAAAAAGGGGGTAGCAGACAGTTACAATGAATATGTGAAAAAATATACGAATCTTAAAACGACTTTTAATCCAACCAAATTTAATCCTGAAAAATGGGCCCAAGCAGCAAAAGAGGCCGGAATGAAGTATATGATCTTTACTACCAAACATCATGATGGATTTTGCATGTTTGATACCAAATATACCGATTACAAGATTACGGATAAGGATTGTCCCTTTTCAACAAATCCACGCGCGAACGTAACAAAAGAAATCTTTAACGCCTTTAGAAAAGATAATTTTTGGATAGGAGCTTATTTTTCAAAGCCAGACTGGCATAGTGATTATTACTGGTGGAAAAAATTTCCTGCAACTGATCGCAATGCAAATTATTCCATACAAAAACATCCTGATCAATGGAAAAAATTTGTTGATTTTACTCACAATCAGATAAATGAGTTAATGAGTGATTATGGAAAAGTGGATATCCTCTGGCTGGATGGAGGCTGGGTACGTAAAAAAACAGATGAGGAAGTGAAAGAAGCACTGTTAGATACTTCTGAGGGGTCAAGATGGGCACGTAATCCTCAAAGCCAGGATATCAATATGCCGGGATTGGTAAAAGAAGTGAGAAGTAAACAGCCGGATTTAATTGTTGTGGACAGGGCGGTTCCAGGTGAATATCAAAACTATCTTACTCCGGAACAACACATTCCGGAAACCGGCCTGCCTTATCCTTGGGAAACCTGCATGACTATGGGAAATAGCTGGAGTTATGTGCCTGGTGACGTATACAAATCAGCGGATGTACTCGTTAATACTTTAGTGGATATCGTAAGCAAAGGAGGCAATTACTTATTAAATATTGGCCCGGGGCCTGATGGGGAATGGGATCCTGTTGCTTACCAGCGCCTTAAGGAAATAGGAGACTGGATGAAAATAAACAGTGAAGCAATTTATGCGACAAGAATGTACACCGTTTTTTCAGAAAATGACCATATACATTTCACTCAGTCGAAAGACAAAAAAACAAAATTTATTTTCTTATCAGGCTTCCCGGACAGCGGGAAAGTTTTGATTACGAAAATGCCTTTTGAAAAGAACGCTCAGGTAACGATGCTTGGATCAAATAAAAATCTTAGCTGGAAAAAAACATCGGTCGGAATTGCAATAAATATACCTTCAAGTTTAAAAACGGCAAGCAATTATGTTTGGGTTTTAAAAATCGAGGAAAAATAAAATGTCGGGAAAAGCAGTTCTTAAATTCATTAGAAAAGTATGAAAAGGTTTTTTTTTATTGTGCTGGCCGCCGTATTTATCGTTAAGGTGAATGCTCAATCTGTTTTGCCGTACAAAGATTCTGCAGTAAGCATTGAAATAAGAGTGAACGACCTGTTGTCGAGAATGACTCCGGAAGAAAAGTTCTGGCAATTGTTTATGATACCCGGAGATCTGGATCATGCAAAATCCGGTCAATATAATCATGGTATTTTTGGTTTCCAGGTTAGCGCTGTTGGTAATGATGCCAATGCGGCACAGCAAATGCTTCGATATGCTACTAAAGAAAATGCAGTAAGTCTGGCAAAAAAGATTAATGCCATCCAAAAATATTTTGTGGATAGCTCGAGATTGGGAATTCCGATAATCGCTTTTGATGAAGCATTGCATGGGTTGGTTAGAGCAGGTGCTACTTCTTTCCCACAGGCGATTGGCCTTGCAGCTACCTGGGATCTAACTCTTATGGCAAGAGTAGCCACAGCAATTGCAACGCAAACCAAAACGCGTGGAATCCGGCAAGTGTTATCACCGGTAATCAATATTGCAAGTGATGTGCGCTGGGGACGTACTGAAGAAACTTATGGTGAAGATCCTTTTCTCACTTCAGCAATGGGAGTGGCTTTTATGACTGCATTTGAAAAAATGAATATCATCACTACTCCAAAACATTTTATCGCCAATGTTGGAGATGGAGGCCGTGACAGCTATCCGATTCATCTCAACGAGCGGTGGCTTGACCAAATTTATTTTCCGCCTTTTGTAGCTGCCTTTAAAAAAGCGGGTGCAAGGTCTGTAATGACAGCATATAATTCTTTAGATGGTATTCCTTGCTCTTCTAATCAATGGTTGCTTACTGATATTCTCAAAAAAAAGTGGGGATTTGATGGCTTTGTAATTTCCGATGCGAGTGCAGTTGGAGGAGCCGAAGTATTGCATCATACTGCAAAAAATTATCCGGAATCAGGTAAACAAGCAATTAATGCCGGCCTGGATGTTATTTTTCAAACAGATTACAATCATTATAAATTATTCATTCCACCTTTTCTGGATGGCAGTATTGATTCAAATACTATTAATGAAGCAGTGAAAAGGGTTCTGAAAGCTAAATTTCAGCTCGGTCTTTTTGAACATCCTTATGTACCTGAAACAAATATAGAGGACGCTCAACAAGCCGCTTATAAATCTTTGGCCAGAAAAGCAGCAGTAGAATCTATTGTATTATTAAAAAATACCCGGCCACCTGGACTGGAAAAAGATGTTTTACCATTGACAGGAAAATTAAAATCAATTGCGGTAATTGGACCTGATGCTGTAGAAGCACGTCTTGGCGGATATAGCGGACCTGGAAATGGTAAAATAAATATTTTGGACGGAATTAAAAAAAGGGCAGCTGGAAAAATTGAGGTAATGTATTCGGCAGGTTGCGGAAGAATTACAGAAGAGTGGGTACCGATTCCCGGAAAATATTTAAGTAACACTGATAGTGGTATAAGCAAGGAGGGATTGAAGGCGGAATATTTTAATAATGTTTATCTGCAGGGAAAGCCTGTTCTTACAAGAATTGATGATTCCATCAACTTTAGCTGGACTTTATATTCCCCCGGGCGGCCTGTAAATCATGATTTTTATTCTGCCAGCTGGGCTGGTTTTTTAAAAGCACCGGAAGGCGGAACTTTCAAAATTGGTTTGGACGGCGATGATGGTTTCCGGCTTTACATAAACAATGCATTGGTAATTGATAACTGGCAAAAGCAAACTTATAGCACAAAGCTTGCAAATTATCATTTTGAGAAAGGGAAAGAATATAAGATCCGGGTAGAATTTTTTGAACCTGTCGGCAATGGGCATATAAAGCTGATTTGGAACATAGGAGTACGAAATGATTGGGAAAATAAAATAAAACAAGCGGTGGCTGTTGCCGCAAAAGCGTCTGTTGCAGTGATTGTAACCGGCATTAAAGAGGGTGAATTTCAGGATAGAGCGATTCTTTCTTTGCCGGGGCACCAGGAAGAACTAATCAGGCAAATTGCTGCTACGGGAAAACCGGTAGTTGTGATATTAACCGGTGGAAGTGCAATTACCATGAGTAGATGGTTGTCAAAAGTAGATGCGGTTTTGAATGTATGGTACCCGGGAGAAGAAGGTGGCAATGCAGTAGCTGACATTTTATTCGGGGATGAAAATCCGGCCGGTCGTCTTCCGATTACTTATCCTATTTCAGAAGGTCAGCTTCCGCTCATTTATAATTATGAGCCTACCGGCCGTGGCGATGACTACAACGACTTATCGGGCTTGCCGTTATTCCCTTTCGGTTTCGGATTGAGCTATACGAAATTTGAATATAGTAATCTTCGTTTTGATAAAAATAATATCAATAAAAATGATTCTACAGTTGCACGGTTTACTTTAAAAAATACGGGTTCGGTGGCCGGAGATGAAGTGGTGCAATTATACATCAGGGACTTGCTTTCTTCTGTTGTTAGGCCAGTGATGGAGCTAAAAGGCTTTCAACGTGTGCACCTATTGCCGGGTGAGGAAAAGGAAATCTCTTTTAGCATCACACCCGATTTGTTGAGTATGCTGAATTCAGAACTGAAGACGGTTGTAGAACCAGGAGATTTTAGAATTATGATAGGTGCCTCATCCCGCGACATTCGTTTGAGGCAAATATTGACGGTTCAGGAGTGATAAAATTTTCAATTTTTTTGAGAAAATGTTTGTTGCAAAAAAGCATGTGCTCTTTATTTTTTTTCAACAAAACAGGAAATAACTTTATTCCTTTGAGTACTGGAAGATTACGAGTTTCATTTCCAATCTCATTTTAATAGTGTCATAATATTATCATGTATTAGTAAAATAAAAAAATTAAAGCAGCAGTTTATTGATTTTTATTGCCACTAATAAAAGCCGGTTGAGTTGAATGGCCGCAAGTTGCGTGGATACTTGAATATGTTTTTATTAAGTAGCTTTTGATATAGAACGTTAACGAAATAAATTAAAAATGGTTTACAAATTCTCAACATATACGAAAAAAAGTCAAAATCCGAATTATTAAAAAAGAAAAAAAATTTCAATGAAAAAAATTACACAAAAATTGTTGCTGAGTACTTTTCTCTGCTTTTGTTTTGCGATAGGATTTGCTCAGCAAAGGGAAATTACCGGAACAATTAAAGACAAAAGCGGAAAGCCGTTGCCGAATGTATCAGTGCTTTTAAAAGGCACCAATCAGGGAACTACTACTGGCGCTGATGGAACATTCAGCCTTTCTGTATCAGGAGCAAGTCCTGTTTTAGAAATCAGCTCCGTTAACTATAACACACGCGATGTTCCTGTCGGAAAAGAAACAAATTTTGCTATTACGCTGGAGAGTGGCTCTACCGCTCTTCAGGAAGTGGTTGTGACAGCTCTTGGAATCCAGAGATCCAAAAAGTCATTGGGATATTCAGTTCAACAGGTTTCAGGTCAAACACTATCAGAAGCAAGAGAACCAAACCTGGTGAATGACCTAACCGGAAAAGTATCGGGGCTTCAGGTTGTTCGCTCAGGCAATGGACCAGGTGGCTCCTCTCAAATTATATTAAGAGGTAATAACTCATTGAGCAGTACTCCTTCACAGCCGTTGATTGTTGTAGACGGGGTACCGATGGATAATTCTACCGGCCGTGTTGGCATTGGGGCTACCAACGACTTCTGGAATCCTTCGCTGGATATGGGGAACGGATTAAGCGATATCAATGCAGATGACATCGCCTCTGTAAGTGTGTTGAAAGGCCCGGCAGCAGCCGCGCTTTACGGATCGCTTGGCGGTAATGGCGTAATATTAATTACTACTAAAACCGGTAAAAAGCAACCTGGTTTGGGAGTTTCAGTTTCCTCGTCAGTTGGTTTTGAAAGCATATTTACCAGGCCAAAAATGCAGGATTCTTATGCTCAAGGTTCTAATATGTTGTATGATTCTTCTTCTACCTTGAGTTGGGGACCGAAAATAAATGGCCAGCAGGTAATAGATTGGAGTGGAAAAACAGTAGCATTACAACCATATGATAATGCGACTGCTTTTTTTGATCATGGAATTGTTTCTAACCAAAATGTATCTTTTCAGCAACAGTTCAATTCAACATCGGTATATGCTTCTTATAATCGCTTCGACGATAAAAGCATCATTCCCGGCTCTAAGATATCACGTAATAATCTGACTGCAAGAGCCGTTTCGAAGTTTGGCAACGAAGGCCATTGGACATTAGATACCAAAGTTCAATACATTAACGCAACCGCAAATAATCGCTCACTGGAAGGACAAAACGGAAGCATTTTCGCCACCATCTTCAATTTACCTAGAACATTAAATATTCTCAATTTCAAAAACCCGCTTGATTCGAATGGAAATATGTTCTGGTGGCAAAAAGGATCCGGTATGAATCCTTATTGGGCTACACAATACAACCTGAACAATGATACACGTAATCGTTACATGTTGTATGCTACTCTCCGCCATGAATTTACATCCTGGTTATCAGCGGAGGCAACAGCAGGGGCCGATATGTACACAACGAATACAGAAGCAAAAACATATGCCGGAAGCCCAAGCAACAATAGTTACAGCATCGGTTCGCAAAGTTATCAACAGACGAATTATAGTGGTATGATCACTGCCAAAAAAGATAATCTTTTCGGGAAATTAGGTGGGTCATTAATGGTAGGAGGAAATTTAATGGCGTGGAAAAACAGCGCTATAAGTATCAGTGCAAATCCATTAAGGGTACCGAATTTATTCTCCGTAGGGAATTCAGTAGGTCAGCCGGGAGTCAGCCAGATTTATAGCCAGAAAAAAATAAATTCCGTTTATAGTTCACTGGCTTTGAATTATGACAATTATTTATTTTTAGATGCTACATTCCGCAATGACTGGACTTCAACGTTGTCTCCATCCCATAATTCGTATTTTTATCCTTCGGTGAGTCTTTCCTATGTATTCAGCGAAATGTTCCAAAACCTGCCATCATGGTTTAGTTATGGTAAGATTCGTGCGACATATGCCGAAGCCGGTAATGACATGGATCCTTATCAACTTTACAACACGTATTCGATCGGTACCGATCCAAACGGAAATACTACTGCGTCAAGAAATGGAACTTTGTATAATGACAGCGTAAAAAACCAGCTGATGAAATCTTATGAGGCAGGGCTTGAATTACACTTTCTTCATGATAGATTGGGCTTAGACGTTTCAGTTTACAAACAAAATACCTTTAATCAATTGATTTCCCTTCCAATGGATCCTTTGAGTGGGTATGGATCTTTTATCATCAATGCCGGAAATGTTCAAAATACCGGAGTAGAAATAACAGCGAATGCCCGTATCCTCACCAATCCTAAATCTCTTAACTGGAATATGACGGTGAATTATTCTCATAATAACAATACCGTACCTTCTATTTATCCGGGAATAAACAAATATCAGCTGGGTGGCTTTGATGTAATGCAGATTTTGGCAGTTGCCGGTCAGCCTTATGGTGAAATCTATGGAACAAAGGTTTTAACCGTTACAGATCCTAAAGATTCCCATTATGGTCAACCGATTCTTACCGCCAACGGACTTCCGCAGGCAACGACAGATATTACCAGGCTGGGAAACCAACAGGCCGAAGCTTTGGTAGGTGTTGCTAATTCGTTTTCTTACAAAGGATTTGGACTTGCCGTACAACTTGATGCCAGGATTGGGGGAAAAATGTTTTCACAAACTTTAGACAACATGGAGAGAAACGGCACTGCAGCGATCACAGTTACGAATGGCAACCGCGATTCTATTCTCGTGCAAGGAGTAGTAAAGGATCCAAACACAAATCAATATGTTCCAAACACAACCAGGATATCCACTCAACAATATTGGGGAGCTACAGCAGGTAGGGGAAATACCGGTATTACCGAAACGAACCTGTATGATGCTACTAATGTCCGTATCAGGAATATTCAGCTAAGCTATAATTTTCCAAAAAGGTTGTTGGAAAAATCATTTATTCAAAAAGCGATTGTTTCAGTTTCATGCAACAATGTATGGCTGATCACCAGCCACATGCATGGGCTTGATCCTGAATCATCATATGCAACCGGAACAACAGCGTATGGGTTTGAGAATGGAAGTGCACCGACAACCCGTACTTTTTATATCAATCTTTCCTTGGGATTCTGATCATTCACTTATTAATTTAACAACATGAAGAGTATAATTAAAAAAACAGGCTTAATAGCAACCACAATCCTGGTATTTACAGGTTGTAAGAAGATCACAGACATCAATACCAGTCCAACGGCAGCAAGCGCCGATCAGACTCAGGTAGAATATTTTATTGATAATTCCATCATTCACGCACAAATGAATCCGGGAGTTTCGGAAAGAACTTTCGTACTCTACTGGCTACCTGGTGGCCGTCAGATGGCAGATGCCGATGGTGCTACATTTTCTGTCGCTGACTACAACGACGAATGGATCGGAGAGTACTACGATAACCAATCCGGATCTTTAAATACTATTAACAGCGCAATAGATGTGGCAACGCAACAAATTGCAGCAGGAACTGAAAAATATTATACAAACGACCTCATTCAGGTCTCTCGTATCTGGAGAGCTTATCTGATCAGTGAAATGAGTGATAATTTTGGCCCAATGCCAACCCAGGCGTTCCAGGGAAAGAATCCTGATTTTCAGGATGTAAAAACTGTTTACTACTATTTGTTGGATGAATTAAAGGATGCAACGTCAAAGTTAGATGTTACCATTGCTGCTGTACCGGCAGTAGTTGCCAACGAGGATCCCGCCTATGCTTTCAATTTTTCCAAATGGCAGGCGTACGGCAATTCCCTTCGCTTGCGCCTGGCTATGAGATTATCGGAAGTTGATCCTGGAAAGGCTCAATCAGAATTTGAAGATGCAGCGAAAGGCTCTTTGTTGACCGATGCCTCTCAAACCTTCCAGATACAGGAAAAGGCCGGATGGGATGATCTGTCAGGAATGTACAGCCGTTGTTGGTATCAGTTACCCGAATCTGTCACTTTTAACAACCTGGTTGTAAATTTAGGAAGTGTCACTTCTGCCCAACAAATTCCTTCAGTGATCAGCGACCCTGCTTCACAAACAACAGCAGTTGCAAATATTAAACCGGCAGATTATGCAGGACAATACTATCCGGTGCAGTTAACCACAAAAACCAATAACCCTTTTTCTGCTTATTGGTTAGACGGATTACCTCATGCGATAGATCCAAGAGCTTACCAGATATTTTATATTCCAGGTAACAGTAGCGATGCTTCTTTCCCAAATGGGACTTGCGGGGCTGTCAATTCGAATACCGTTGGTTATGTGAAGGACGTTAGTGGAAAAACGATCAAAAATATTGATGCCAAATTCACCTGGAATGGAACTCCGGACGGAAACTGGGGATCCAAGGGTGGGGTAGTTGACGGATTATTTCAAGCTATCAATATTGGTGCCGCTACCAGCATGGTTCCTTCTTTGCAAAACAAGTTCAGAACACAAACAGCAAAAAGAGTGTTTTATGGTCCCTGGGAAACTTACTTCCTTTTGGCTGAAGGCGCTGTAAGAGGATGGGCTACTCCTGTAGATGGTAAGACTGCGTACGAAACTGGTATTTCAAAAAGTTTTGAATATTGGGGAACATCCCAATACCTCGCCACTTATTTGGCTTCTACAGATTATAACAATGATGGCACATCTGTGAATTGGGATAATACTACAGAACCTGGTAACTCTCACCAAATGAATTATGTGGATGGAATCACCGGAGCGGCAGGTACTGTAAATATTCCTTATCCCTCTAATACAATTTATAAAAATGGCACTGTGAGAAATGACCATCTTACAAAAATCATTACTCAGAAATACATTGCACAGACTCCATGGCTGCCTTTGGAAACCTGGAGCGACCACAGGAGACTTGGTTTACCATTTTTTGAAAACCCGGTGCTTGAAGCTCCAATTCAAACCCTGCCGGCACTTACGAATTCAAATTATATGACCAGCAGTCAACAATTTTTTCCGCAAAGGTTGAAATATCCTTCAGGGTTGCAAAACAGCAATGTTAATGGATACAATCAGGCAGTAAAAGAGTTAGGTGGACCAGATGCTACATTGACACCGTTGTGGTGGGCTGAGCATTAAGTTGAATATTTAAATAAATAAATGAAAGTTGAAAACCAATCCCTAAAAAGATTGGTTTTCCTTTTTTCCTGATTAGGTGTGAAAAGGATAGATAAAAAAGAGACAGGTAAGAAAAAGTTGGTCACGCAAATGAAATGGGAAACACGAATGTAGGTATGTTTATTAGGATGGATCAATTGGATTGCTTTTTCAAAAAACAACCCACTGGTAAATAAGAACGAAGTAAAATGAAAGTAACAATCCGCAATATTTCTTTGTTTACTGAATAAACTGCAGGCGTAATTAAAAACCATTATGCTCCATCCACACTTTTAAAAGATCCATCCAATTGTCTTTTCCATCCAGTAAATGCGTTCCAAATCCATGGCCGCCATTTTGAAAGATGTGCATTTCGACAGGCACATGACTTTTTAATAATGCCTCATAATATTTTATACTATTTTCAGGATTAACACCATTATCGTCGTCTGCAAGAACCAGGAAAGTAGGTGGAGTATTTTTTGTTACCTGCAATTCGTTTGAAAATTCTTTTATCAACTCTTTTGACGGATTTTTTCCCAGCAGATTTTCACGGCTTCCCATGTGAGCGAGTGAATCGGTCATGCTAATTACAGGATATCCAAGAATCGAAAAATCAGGACGTAAAGAAATATTTTTTGGATTCTCGATGTAAGATTTTTCAAAATGAGTAGATGCGGTAGAAGCAAGATGGCCGCCGGCAGAAAAGCCCATGATGCCTACTTTTTCAGGATTTATATTTAATTCATCTGCATGCGCTCTTACATATTGCAAAGCACGCTGCGCATCCTGCAAAGGCCCGATTGATTTATTTTTCATAATGGCATCGTCAGGCAAACGGTATTTCAAAACAATTGCAGTGATGCCCCATGAATTTAAAATTTTCGCTACCTCCGTTCCTTCTAAATTATAGGCGAGAATACTATAACCTCCGCCTGGGCAAATAACTACAGCTGCGCTTTTCTTTCGTGGATTTGGAGCTTTAAAAATCGCAATTTCAGGAATGGAAACTTTGCTAATCCTGATAACACCATCTTTTCCTGTATCAGCTTTTTCTTTGTAGTTCGAATCAGGCTTGCTGTTTGGTACTTCTTTATATAAAGGAATAATGGTTTGGGCGGTTGAAACAGAAAATGACATAGTACCAAGCGTTAGAAAAAGTAAAGGTCTGAATTTATTGTAAAGAGTTTTGTAACAGTAAAAAACGCTTTTCTTTTTCATTCTTGTATTTTTTATTGATTTCTAGATTGCCCTGTCAAGGTGCACATAACCACCATCCACGTGTATGATTTGCCCCGTCGTATGACTCGATCTTTCTGATAAAAGAAAAACAACCATGTTGGCAATTTCCTCTGATGTTGTCATTCTTTTTTCCAGCGGAATTTTTTCCGTAATTGATTTTAATTTTTCTTCAGGATTTTCAAACGTTGTAATCCATTTTTCATATAGCGGAGTAAAACATTCTGCAACTATCACCGCATTTACCCGGATATTATATTGCAATAATTCCACTGCCCATTCTCTTGTCAAGGCATTGCGTCCTCCGTTAGAAGCAGCATAGGCGGAAGTATTTCCCTGCCCTGTTTCTGCAGTTTTAGAACCAATGTTTACAATTGATCCCTTTGATTTTATTAAATAAGGTAAAGCATGATGAGCCATCAGGTAATAATGCACTAAATTTTTATGTATCGAGGCGATGAAATCTTCATAGTTTCCATGTTCCAACCCAACTCCATCATTAACCCCTGCATTGTTTACCAATCCATCGATCCGGTTATATTTTTCAACAATGGCTTTTATTGCCTTTTCACATTCTTGTGGCCTTGTTAATTCAGCTACTACCTGCAAGCCTTTGTTATCGATAGTTTCTAGAACTTTTAAATTATCTCTTTCATTTCTCCCCACAATAACCGGTATCGCATTTTCTTCTGCCAGTGCTCTTACAATTCCTTCGCCGATTCCTTTGGCACCCCCAGTTACAATGATGATTTTATTATCAAGATGAAGATTCACTTTTATAGTTTAGATGTTTTAGATATTTAGATTGTAAAATTTAATTGCATTTGTATCAAATACTTTTTGCTTTTCTTCATCAGAAAATTGAAGCATATATTCCTCTATTAATTTTTTCCATTTACTATAAGTACTGCTGAGTAACATTACAGGCCAATCGCTTCCAAATAAAATTTTGTCTGTACCAAAAAATTCAAATACTACGTCAAGATAAGAATGTAAATCTTCGGTTTTCCATTCATTCCATTTTGCTTCTGTTACTAATCCCGAAACCTTGCAATAGACATTTTCATTTTGAGCAATTTCTTTAATTTCAATTTCCCATTCATTTATTTTCTGATCTCTTATACAAGGTTTGGCGCAGTGGTCAAGGATAAATTTTTGATTGGGAAATTTATTTACAAATTGAATCGCTTCTTTTAATTGATTTGGATAAATGAGGATATCATAGGTGAAATCAAAATTTTTTAAGAGTTTAATGCCATTCAGGAAAGCTTCTTTTTTTAAAAAACCGTCAGCTTCTGCCTGTACTATATGTCTCAACCCTTTTATAACAGGATATTCAGACCAGTAAAGCAACCTATCTTCAACATTCTTATTTTGCAAATCTACCCAGCCAACAATGCCTTTTATAAAAGGATTTTTATTTGCCAGTTGCGATAAAAATTCCGTTTCTTTTTCGCTTTGGTCTGCCTGCACTGCAACAATTCCTGTTACCCCATTTTCCTGCAGCACAGGTTTCAAATCTTGAGGAAAAAAATCACGTTGCAGCAATGCCATTTCATCAGTAATCCATGCATCTTTTATTGCATTGTATTTCCAGAAATGAACATGCGCATCTATCATGCTACCTGATTATTTTGTCCAGTTTTTAACAAGTTGTTTTTGTGTTCCAAGCCCATCAATTCCTAATTCTACTACATCTCCGGCCTTTAAATAAACTGGTGGATTCATTCCAAGAGCGACACCATGCGGAGTGCCGGTAGAAATAATATCGCCAGGCAATAAAGTCATAAACTGGCTGATATAAGAAACAACCTGGGGAATATTGAATATCAAATCATCGGTATTTCCATCCTGCATTTTTTTCCCGTTAACCGTAAGCCATAAACGTAAATTATTTACATTTTCTATTTCGTCTTTAGTAGCCAACCACGGCCCAAGCGGCGCAAACGTGTCGCAACTTTTTCCTTTTACCCATTGGCCGCCACGCTCTATCTGAAATTCTCTTTCGCTTACATCATTATGCAAACAATATCCGGCTACATAATCCATTGCCTTATCGCCATCTACATAACTGGCACGTTTTCCTATAACGACCGCCAATTCTACTTCCCAGTCAGTTTTTAGTGAATTTTTTGGAATGATAATATTATCATCAGGACCACAAATTGCTGTTGTAGATTTGAAAAACAAAATCGGTTCTTTTGGAATAGCAGCGTTTGTTTCTTTGGCATGCTTTACATAATTTAACCCAATACAAATTATTTTGGAAGGCTTATAAACCGGGCATCCTAACCTTTCTTTTGAATCTATTTCCGGTAAATTATTTTCTTCCATAATTCTTTTTAGATTATTCACACCATCATTTGCAAAAAAATCTTCATCATAATCTTTTAGGAATGCTGACACATCATATCTTTTATCCTGAATGATTACTCCAGGTCTTTCATTCCCAGGCTTTCCAAAGCGTATTAATTTCATAATGCATTTTTTTTGATTGTTCAGTTTAAGTTTACCGGTAGGAAAAGAAATAAGTCTTTTTTCTGTTTTTATTTTATTTATAACCCAAAATCTTCAACATGCTTGCAGCACTTTGTTCTTTCGCATATTCCCAATCTACCAGCTTGCCATTCTTATCATAATCAAGTACAATGTATTTTGGAGAAGGAATAAGACAATGTTTTATTCCACCATATCCACTTATTTGATCCTGGTAAGCGCCGGTATGAAAAAAGCCTACGTAAAGTGGTTCGCCGGTACCAATTTTTGGTAAAAAAACTTCATTGATGTGTTCTTCCGAATCATAATAATCATGGCTGTCGCATGTGATGCCCCCAAGCGTTACCCGCTGATATTCATTGTCCCATTTATTTACAGGAAGCATCAGAAATTTTTCGCCAATGCCCCATGTATCGGGCAAAGTGGTAATGAAAGACGAATCGATCATATACCAGGTTTCGCGGTCGTTTTGCATTTTTTCACCAATCACACTGTAAATATGCGCCATGCTTTCACCGACCGTATAACTTCCAAATTCTGTAAAAATATTTGGCATCGGTACTTTGCTTTTTTTGCACGCCACTTTGATATTTCTTACAATTTCATTGATCATAAACTGATAGTCATAATCAAAGCCCAAAGAATGTTTTATGGGAAATCCACCGCCAATATTAATAGAATCTAATTCAGGGCAAATTTTTCTTAACTGGCAATATAGATTGATTACTTTATTCAGTTCGCTCCAATAATAGATGTCATCTTTAATTCCTTTATTTAGAAAAATGTGCAGCATTTTTAATTGGAACTTATTTTCAAATCCTTCAATTTCATCTACATAAAACTCCAGAATATCTTTTGCCCGGATTCCCAAACGCGAAGTGTAAAAAGGAAACGTCGGTTCTTCCTCAGCAGCAACACGAATGCCTATATTGAAAGGAACTTTGACAGATTTGCGATAAGCTTTTAATTCTTCTTTATTGTCAAGGACCGGTATTACATTTTTGAAGCCGGTATTCAATAATCGGGCAATTCTGCTGGTGTAGGTTTTTTGCTTAAAGCCATTGCAAATAATGAATGTTTCTTTAGTGATTTTTTTTCTTTCAAATAATTTCAGAATGATCTCAATATCGTATGCATAGGATGTTTCAAGATGAATGTCATGTTTCAAGGCTTCCTCAACAATGAAAGAAAAATGCGAGCTTTTAGTACAGTAGCAATAATTGTATTTTCCTTCATACTTATGCTTTTTAAAAGCATGCTCAAACATTTTTTTAGCCTTATTTATTTGCATGCCTATTTTTGGTAAATAAGTGAACTTGAGCGGCGTTCCGTATTTATCTATCAGCGCTTTTACATCTACATCGTTGTATTGGAGATAACCATCTTTCAGATCATAACCTTCCTGCGGAAAATTAAACGTCTGATCTACAAGATCACTGTAAGTATTATTCATTCAAAATTTTTAAGGCTTTAAAAAATAGGTACAAATGTAATTGAATGAAAAATAAAAATGGTGAATTGTGAGTGGCGAATGATAAGTTGTGTGACAGTGAATAGGATTCGTGAAATTTTGATTTTGAAAAACATAAAAAAAACCGTCGCGATTTTTTCGGACGGTTTTTTTAGTGTGTCAGGCATGTATATC
>JAICYZ010000005.1 GCA_025933935.1 Chitinophagaceae bacterium | reverse complement strand
TTTGAAATTTTGGTAATGTGCGCTACTTCCGGTGGCCCCAAAGCATGAAGTTTTAACTTTGGAAATAGCTTTTTTAATTCTTTAAAAAGATTCACGTAATAATTCAAATCCAAATCAGGATGATGTCCGCCCTGCAACAATAATTGTTCCCCTCCATATTTAAATGTTTCTTCAATTTTTCTTTTATAGGTTTCGATGTCAGTAACGTAAGCGTCTTTATGGCCCGGTATCCTGTAAAAATTACAAAATTTGCAATTCGCAATACAAACATTCGTCGTATTGACATTTCTATCAATAATCCAGGTTACTTTTCCATGCGGCACTTGTATTTTTCGCAGTTCATCGGCGACGGTCATGAGTTCTGATAATGCAGCATTTTTAAATAAAAAAGTGCCTTCTTCTACAGAAAGAAATTCAAAACGTAATGCTTTTTGTAATAATTCCGATGTATTCATTGCTTCCATTTGTTTCCTAAAACCATTCAAAATAATTTAAGCAAAAATACAAGCAATAAATCTTAAATTTAGTTTTTATCCTTTATGAAGATTCTGCTTTTCTTCTTTTTTTTATTAAGAACCGGCGGTTTATCTGCTCAAGAAATGTATTCGGAAAAACCAGCAAAGTTTATTACTTCATTTCCTTTTAAACAGTTGAGTGGCGGTGTTATTTTGTTGAAAGCACAGTTTAATAATATTTCCGACACCTTCAATTTTATCCTCGATACAGGCAGCGGTGGCATTTCATTAGATTCCACAACAACTGAAACTTATCACATCCCCCACGTTCCATCTGGCAGATATATTTATGGAATAGCCGGCGTACGTAAAGTTGATTTCGCGCAACACAACCGTCTTTCATTTCCCGGAATCACCATTGATAGCCTTGATTTTTATATCAATAATTACGAAGTGCTCTCGAGTGTGTATGGAATAAAAATAGACGGAATTATCGGTTATAGCTTTTTGAGCAGGTATGTTGTAAAAGTAAATTTTGATAGTTTAAAAATTAGTGTATTTCAACCTGGATTTGTCAGGTATGCTGAACACGGCTTTTTATTACGTCCGCAATTCAGAGGGTTGCCTATTGTGCCACTGCGAATCAAAGATGCTAAAACCGTCGGTTCAAAATTTTTTTTTGACACCGGAGCAGGATTGTGTTTTTTAATAAGCAAACAATTCAAAGATGACAGTTCCGTTTTATTAAAAAAAAGAAAACCTTCACCCATTGAAGTTCAGGGGCTCGGAGGCAAAAGAAGAATGCAGCTAACAGTAATTAAAGAGCTGCAAATTGGTTCTTACAAATTCAGAAAAGTGCCCACATATGTTCTCGATGATGAATTCAATGTGCTTTCATATCCATCGCTTGGCGGTTTGATCGGCAATGACATTCTAAGGCGTTTTAACCTGGTGATTAATTATCCCCAACGCGAAATTCATCTATTGCCAAACAGCCATTTTCGGGATGCTTTTGACTATTCTTATACAGGAATGACTATGTACAATCTTGACGGCGAAATAATTATTGATGATATCATTGAAGGTTCTCCTGCTGACAAAAGCGGCCTTAAAAATGATGATGTTATTATGTCGATAAACAACAATTTCAGTGGTAATCTGGAGACATATAAAAATCTTTTGCAAAAAACAGGAACTAGAATTCAAGTACTCGTAATGAGGAATAAAGTTCCTATAATGATTTTTTTGAAGGTGGGAAGGATTCGTTAATCTTCAAGCATCAACCTTCAAATGTCGACAAATTAAAACTCATTGCTGCGCTGTAACAGTTCCACTTCCTGCAATATGAATTTCCGGAGAAGTGGGATTTCCGCTATACGTTACATCGCCACTACCGCTCACATTTACTTTCAAACTTACACTTGCAAAAACATGAACGTCAGAACTACCTGAAACACGAATCGCTGCATTTTCTGCTTTCAAATTCGCACATTTCATATCGCCGCTGCCGCTTATTTTACAATCAAAATCTTTTGTTCGCCCCGACAAAGAAATATTTCCGGAACCTGAGCCCGTTACTTTTACTGAGGGTGCATCCAGCTCAACGTTCACATCGCCGGAACCGGACGTACTAATTTCCATCTGTTGATTACTTTTTATGATGCCATTGCTGCTGATATCTCCGGAACCGGAGGTAATCAATTTATTTAGAGAAGGGGCAGTAACAATCACTTTTGCATGATCATTCATTATAGAATATCCATTTTTATAATGAATATTTAATACGCCGCCATTTACGTCTGTAATAACATAAGGAATTAAATTCTCATCATTTTCAACTACCAATGAATAATTGTTTCCATCTTTAATTTCCACATCGATTGACCCTGACGTTTTTACAGCATCGATTGCAGAAATATCCCTGTTTTCATCACGCACATTTCCATTTCCGGAGACAGAAGCGCATGATGTAAATAGGACGGAAGTAACGAAAAGAAGGATTAAGTTTTTCATCTGCTATTTTTAATGCCAAAAGTAATAATAAGAAAAATTTATTTTTAAAACAATTCTGAATGTTTATTTTTTCGAATAAAGAATGAAATTATAGAAACAATAAACGATTTACCTTCGCAGCCATGACTGAAAAAATCCTGATTCTTGACTTTGGTTCCCAATACACGCAACTCATTGCCAGGAGCGTAAGAGAGGCGAATGTTTATTGTGAAATTACTCCATTCAACAAAGAAATTGAATTTTCACCCACACTGAAAGGAGTGATCCTTTCGGGATCGCCCTTCTCGGTAAATGACAAAGGCGCTTTGTTTGTTGATGTAAAAAAAATTGCTGAAAAAGTTCCGGTTCTGGGAATTTGTTACGGTGCGCAATTGATTGCAAAAATATATGGCGGTATTGTTGAAAAAAGTGATAAGCGTGAATATGGCAGATCAAAATTGCAGATAAAAAACCAGTCAGATGAATTATTGAAAGATGTAAAAAACGATTCTGATGTATGGATGAGCCATAGCGATACGATCAAAAAACTTCCCGATACTTTTTCAATTTCTGCATCTACACACAATATTCCCGTTGCAGCTTTTGACAGTAAAGACACCCCGCCTGGCGATGCCATTCGGACAGGAAATAATGCGATTTTTGGTTTACAGTTTCACCCGGAAGTTTATCATTCGGCGGAAGGCAAAAAAATAATTAGCAATTTTTTGATAAGTGTTTGTAAATGTAGCCAGGACTGGACTCCGGCGCATTTTATAAATGATACTGTCGCTGCGATAAAAGAAAAGATCGGCGATAAAAAAGTAATTATGGCTTTGAGTGGCGGCGTCGATTCTACCGTTGCTGCTACTTTAATTCATCGTGCTATTGGAAAAAATCTTTATGGAATTTTTGTTGATAATGGCGTATTGCGTAAAGATGAATTTGAACAGGTGATTGAATCATGTAAAAGCATTGGATTAAATATTAAAGGTGTAGATGCAAAAAATTATTTTTATAAAAAGCTCGCTGGAAAATCGGATCCTGAAGAAAAAAGAAAAGCGATCGGAAAAAGCTTTATAGAAATTTTTGATGAAGAAGCGCACAAGATTGAAGGGATCGAATTTCTCGGTCAGGGCACTATTTATCCTGATGTAATTGAATCGGTATCTGTTCATGGCCCTTCCGTTACCATCAAGTCGCATCATAATGTAGGCGGGCTTCCTGAACGGATGAAACTTTTGCTGATAGAACCGCTTCGTTCTTTATTCAAAGATGAAGTAAGAAAAGTGGGTGCAGAACTTGGTCTTCCTTCTTCCCTCCTAAACCGCCATCCTTTCCCCGGACCAGGATTGGCAATTAGAATTCTTGGAGAGGTGACGGAAGAAAAGGTGCAGTTACTACAAAAGGCGGATGCGATTTATGTGAATGCTTTGAAAAAATTTGATTTGTATGCAACCGTGTGGCAAGCTGGCGCTATCTTACTTCCTGTGAAAAGCGTGGGTGTAATGGGTGATGAAAGAACGTATGAATTTACGGTTGCACTTCGTGCTGTTACTTCGGTAGATGGAATGACAGCAGACTGGGCGCATCTTCCTTATGATTTCCTTGCTTATGTTTCCAACGAAATCATTAATAATATCAAAGGAATTAATCGCGTGGTTTATGATATCAGCAGTAAGCCGCCGGCAACAATCGAATGGGAATAGAGTGCTAATGTCTGATGTACGATGTTAGAATTAAGAATTAAGAATTGCGAATTAAGAATTATGAAGAAATACTTTTTATCTTTTATTGTCCTGTTTATTTTTTTTCCACCGCACCATTTATTTGCCCAAGTCAGTTATCCGGCCCCAAACAAAACTTACCATGTAGCTATTTTTGCGCCGCTGTACCTGGATTCTGCATTTACAGGAGACAAATTAAAACAGGAAAGATCCCTGCCATCATTTAGCATCGCCGGAGCAGATTTCGTGCAGGGAGCGCAAATTGCGTTGGACACAATAAATTTGAAAGGGCAACACGTAGAAGCATTTATCTATGATTCAAAATCTGCCACACAACCTGTTTTATCTTTAATAAAAAATAAAAAATTAGATAACGTAGATTTAATTATCGGATCAGTGAAAGAGCCGGAATACAGTATCCTGGCTCAGTTCGCGGTGCAAAGAAACGTTCCGTTTGTTTCCGCCACCTATCCAAACGATGGGCGCATAAGACAAAATCCTTTTTTATTAATTGTCAATTCGACTTTAAAATCCCATTGTGAAGGAATCTTCAGTTATATTCTTCAAAAGCATGGAACAGACAATATTTACCTCGTAAAAAAGAAAAATGACAACCGGATTGATAATTATTTCAAAGAAATAAACTGGGTAGATGGCAAGCCGCTTTTAAAAATAAGAACCATCATGCTCGATAGTTCGATTTCTTCTGCGGGATTAAGATATCTGGTTGATACTACGAAACCTATCGTAGTGATTGGCGCCAGCCTTGATGAAACTTTTGCACAAAAGTTAGCTGATGCGTGTTATCCGATTCAAAAAACAAATCCATTGGTTTTTATTGGAATGCCTAACTGGGATGGATTTTCAAGTTTGTATAGAAAAGATGTTTATAAAGATTTTCCCATCCGTTATACTACTCCGCATCACGATGTAAAAAATAATGGGTTTAAAGAGTATTTAGATGATAAATATTTTCGTCTATATCGGACAGACCCAAGCGATATGGCTGAAAAAGGTTTTGAAACCACTTATAATTTTACTTCTATTTTAATCAATCATCCGGGAAATTTCATGGAAAATATTAATGATAGCTTATACGCTCCTTTGCATGATTTTAACTTCCGTCCTGTCTACCATGACAATAATAAAAGCATTCCTGATTATTTTGAAAATAAACACCTTTTTATCATGCAAATATTGAATGGGAATATTATGAGAGAATGGTAATAATTGCGGAAGGTTCAATTGAAAGTTGAAGCTTGAACGTTTACGATTGAAGGTTGAAAGTTCAATTTACTCACCCACCATTCACTAAAACCCTCTTTTTCCATCAAAGTTTTCTAATTCCTTTGCCACAGCATTTAAGAATGTAGAGCCCAAAGCGCCATCAATAATCCGGTGGTCATAGCTTAATGAAAGATACATCATATGACGGATGGCAATGCTGTCGCCTTGTTCGCTCTCAATAACAACCGGCCGTTTTTTTATAGCACCGACGGCCAGAATAGCCACCTGCGGTTGATTAATTATAGGCGTGCCCATGAGGCTTCCAAAAGTACCCACATTCGTCAAAGTAAAAGTGCCACCAGCGGTATCGTCCGGTTTTAATTTGTTATTTCTTGCAGCATTTGCCAATCCATTTACCTGTTTTGCAAGCCCTGTTAAATTGAGCTGATCAGCATTTTTAATTACTGGTACAATTAAGTTGCCAGTCGGCATTGCAGTTGCCATGCCGATATTAATATCTTTTTTGATCACGATATTATCGCCGTCCACGCTGCTATTGATGATCGGATATTTTTTGATGCATTTTACAACAGCTTCAACAAACAATGGCGTGAAAGTCATTTTTTCTCCTTCCCTTTTTTCAAAATCTTTTTTGATTTTTTCGCGCCATAAAACGAGGTTGGTAACGTCGCATTCGGTAAAACTGGTAACGTGAGCGCTGGCATTCTGACTGTCAATCATGTGTTTGGCAATCATCCTACGCATGCGATCCATTTCAATAATTTCAACGTTTCCTGAATAAACTGTTGGACTATATTCCTGCTTTGATGTTGTTTGTGGCACTTCATGCACTGCTGGCTGCGATTGCACTTGCTCTGTTTGTGGCGCTTGTTCTCGTTTTGATTGAGGCGCATTTTTTCTTTTTTCCAAATAAGACATGATATCTTTTTTGCTCACTCTCCCATCCTGCCCTGTACCTTCAATATTCTCCAACTCATTCATAGAAATTCCTTCGCTGGCCGCGATATTCAATACCAAAGGCGAATAAAAACGAATGCCTGATGCGCCGTTACTCATTGATTTTTTTTCTTCAGGCTGATAAGGAACTTCTTCCATTACTTCAGCTTCTTCATGTTGCTGTGCAGATGCATTTTGTTGCGAAACATTATTTTCAGAAACATTTTCATTCGTATTAATCCGCGCTATGACTGCACCAACCGGAACTACATCGTTTTCTTTAAAAAGTATTTCTGAAATCGTTCCTTCAGCCGTAGAAGGCACTTCGCTATCGACTTTATCAGTGGCAATATCGAGCACAGTTTCGTCCATTGCCACTTTATCGCCCGGCTTTTTGTGCCATTTCAATATCGTAGCTTCCATGATACTTTCGCCAAGCTTGGGCATTATTAAATCTACCATGCTCATAAAAATAATTTAAGATTAAACTGATCAAAACCGACGCTTCAAAAATAAGAAAAACGATTTGCTTATCCGATAATAGTTTCAGTAAGAGATTTTTGCTTTTGTTATTTGAAAATAAAAATTGTACTTATTTGTGCTTTTACCGGCGCCTTCAACAACCAACGATCAACTTACCGCTGCCTGTCCATTGGATTTCGCATTCGGGCGATGATTATATGTGACAGGTTTATTATTTCTTGCAAACTCAAGCCCGTCGTCCCACCATTTACTCATCAGTTCCGGTCTGAAAACAAATGGATTATTGGTTAAATGTTTTGGCGTAAAATAAATGCGGATGTCGAGTTCACGGCTCAAACCCATCAATCTTCCTATGATCCGGTCTTTCATGCTTATCTGATTACTCATAAAACTAATCGTTTGCATTACGAGCGAAAACGGATTGTGTGCAAGCGGCAGGTTATGTATTTCATTTTCTCCTTCAAGTATGATGACGTCCATATCCGTAACACCATTTTCCAATGCGCAATTAATTGGAATGTGGTTTCCAAAACCGCCATCGGCATATTGACAACCATCGTGTTCATACACGCTCATGTAGGGTACTGCATTTGCGGAAGCCCAGGTCCAGTTACAGAAATCTTCATAAGTACTGTCGCGTGTATTAAAATATTCTACTTTTTGTTTCGTAAGATTCGATACCGTAACAATTACTTTTTTTTGTAACAAGCTTATTTTATCAAATTCTTCTTTAGTGAGATTTTGGAAAATTAAATTTCGAAGATTTTCACTTTCTCCAAAGGTCAGATGACCTTTAAGAATATTGCGAAGAATGGCAAATTGGTTGATACTTTTAAAATAACTGCCGTTGGTTTCTTTTGTATTGAAAGGTGATACGTTAAAAACATCTTCCTGCTTTACAGTAGTGAAAATTTTTTTAATTTTTTCAATATTTCCTAAGGCTACATGAGGCAAAAGCAGGCTTCCTGCCGACGACCCAACAAGAAGATCATAAGAGTTAGCACAATCCTTAATCAAATGTTCTGCAATGCCCCCGGCGAAAGCCCCTTTGCTTCCACCACCGGATATCACTAATGCTTTCATAACATTCTATTTTTCGAGGCGTAAACATTCACCAAATAAAATAGGAAGATAAAAAATAAAGCCGTTCTTTTAAAATATGGTTACAAAAACCAGTCCAGTTCACTCCTAATTGTTTGATAAAAATATGAGAACCACCACGAAAATCAAAGCTGATCTTAAAATCTTAAAATGGCAATTTTATTGACTCCGGTTCAATAAACACACCAGTGTAATCATTTTCTAAAAAACTGAGAGGTGAATCAGGAGGAGTAATAATTTGATCCTTCGTAAAACCCCACGGTTGCCAGTATTCTGCTAAAACGCGGGAAAACATATTGTCGTCCCATGCACCAAACGCACGATCAGCAATAGTTTCAGGCAGAGGAAGCGATTCAATAATTACTTTTTCATCCTGTACTTCAACTAGATGTTGAGGACGTTTTTTTAATAAATAATTTGAATAAAGGAATCGCGCACATAGTTCTTCAAATTGTATCGGATGCAGAATTTTACCCGAAACTTTCGTGAGAATGTCTTTTTCTTTTTTTCCAACCGCGCCATTGTCCTGAAGACAAGCAATGATTCCAAAGCCATTCATCCCGAGAGAAAAATTTAAATTAGTCGGCTCATCTTTATAATTAAAAGTATCCTGCGAATATTTTAGTTTCACAACTTCTATACTCCATGGTTTATTACCTTTAAATTCCATCGGAACAACAAGGGATTGTAACATTAAATGGAATTTACCAAACCGCTCCTTCAATAAAGGCGAAAGCTTAAACTCTTTTACTTTTGGATTTTTAGCAGAGCGTCTTATTTCAAGATTGAGATCATGATACAAAACCCCATAAACCAATTTTCCCATCCAAAGAAACAAGCTTTCTTCAGCAATTTTTTCTACTGCATCAAATCCTTCATTAAAAGCTTCTTTTATTTCTTCATCCAAAATATTTAAAGCATTTTTTACAGCCGCTGAACACGGCAATTTCAAATCTTCATAATGGATAGCGGTTACCTGATCCATCATTTTAAATTTTTTATTTTTCAAAGAAAAACGATCCAGGATCCAGTCGGAAAAAATACAAACCTGATCATTCTCAGATTGCAAATCCTCGCCGGTTAAAAAACACGTTTCAGCATTAAAATATAGAGTTTCAAAAGGATTAAAAAGAGAAAAAGGCATAGTTTGAAATTGTTTTATAGGGAAAGGTATATTCGAAATACCGGTTATTTATTTGTTTACTGAAATAGTAAATCTTATTCATCAAAGCTTCTGATATCGAGTTTAATTTTTGTATCGGAAAATGAAGCGACCTTCCATTTACCATTTTTACAAATCAATTCTACCGGATGTATTTTCAGCGCAGGATGATAAAAGAATCCTTTGATACTTGTATTTTCCGTATCAAAAATCACCAGCTCTATATTTTCCCAATCCATAAATTCAGTGGATTGCGCCAAAGCAATATGCGGGATCACTGAACCATTTTTTACCAAAACGATTCCCGGCAATTCTCCTGTTTTAATATCAATCCATTGTAACCCATCATAAACTTCATTTGTCAGATAATTGATCCATTTCCCTTTCGGTAAATACACTTTTCTTTGGATACAGTTTTCTTCCATAATCGGAGCAATTAAAAGATCTTCTCCAAACATAAACTGATCTTCCAGAGTCCAGGTCGTAGGATCATCAGCGTAATTTAAAAACATCGCTTTCAACATCGGCCAGCCATTTTGTGAAGCAATGAAAGCTTGTGTAAAAATGTATGGCATCAATCTGTAACGCATCTCTACCATCATTCTGAAAAGTTTCAAAAATTCATCACTGAATTCCCAGGGCTCGCGTGGCGGAAAACCATGAACACGACTGTGTGAAGTAAACATGCCGAAGAAAGCCCATCGTTTAAAAAGTTCTTCTTTTGGAGACCCCGAAAATCCGCCAATATCATGACTCCAAAAAGAAAATCCGCTTAACCCCAAAGATAGTCCTCCTCTTAATGTACCCGCCATTCCTGCATCAGAAACTTCTGCATCGCCGCCCCAATGAACCGGATTTCTTTGTCCGCCGGCCCACGAACTGCGAGACCAGATCAGATTTTCGTGATTGATTTCCTGTGTTATTTTGCTTACTAATTGTGTGTATCGCAACGGATAATTATTGTGTTCATAAAAACCGCTTCGACCCGATGCGTATAAACCTTTCAGGGGCGCCGCTTCACCAAAATCTGTCTTTATAACGGAGACGCCTAAACGTAAAAGTGCTTTTATTTTTTTTGAATACCATTCAATAGTTTCAGGATTTGAAAAATCCAAAATTGCATCTTCTGTTGCTACGTTTCCATTACCATCTTTGACGTACAATTTCTTTTTTACCACTTCATTAAATATTGGATTCAAGGGCGTGAAATATGGAATTTGCCAGAGCGATGTTTTGAATCCATCTTCTTTTAATTCAGCAATCATTTTTCGGGGATGAGGATATGCTTTTTCATTAAATTCAAAATCACAGTTAATGCCGCTTTTAAACCATCCTGCATCGATGTGAATTACATCACATGGCACTTTATTTTTTCTTAATTTTTCAGCAACCGTTATCACTTCTTTTTCAGAACGATAAGTAAAACGGCTCATCCATAAACCAAAACTCCAAAGCGGCGGCATCGAACTTTTGCCGGTGATATTTGTGTATTCAGAAAGAATTTCTTTTGGAGAGCCAATGAAGAAAAAAATGTCCAATTCATCATCCCCAACAAATAAAGTTTTGCTTCCTTCATGCGTGTAGCCAAAATCCATTGTCACGGGAGATGTAGTGTGAACAAACATTCCATAGCCTCTGCTGCTCATAAAAAAGGGAACAGGCTTATACATTTGTTTACTGGCAGTGCTTTGCGTATCGCAAGCCCAGAGAACGATTTTCTGTCCTCGTTTATTCAGTCCTGTAAAAGATTCACCGCAACCAAAGATCTTTTCATCAGTCATTAATGAAAATGATGCGGCAATACTTCTCGAATAATCTGTTGATCTTTTTATAAAAAGAAAAGGATATTTTTTTGAATGCATTCCTTCCAGTTCTTCAAAACTATTTGTTGATGTTAATAATTTCCCCGCGGCATCAAACAAATCAATTTTGAAATTCTTTTTATTCAAGATCAATAAACCATCTTCACTTTTATAAATTGTTTTTTCAACATCATCTTTGATTTTCCAGCCGCCTTTTAATTGCGGTTCGCCATCCAGCATCAACGAAGAATGCTCCTGTTGCAATGCAGACGTTGTTTTCAAACGAAGCCTGATTGTTCTTGAATTAATAAATGACAAAGAAAATTTACAAACAGGATGTGATTCATAATCCTGGAAAGGCGCTTCTTTTTGATGTGCCTTCTGCAAGTGCATATCAATTTTATTAAAAAACCAATCCATTTGCCAACGATGATAATTCCATTCAATTTTCCCGTCTCCTTTTTTTGCATTAAAATCTTTTACTTCTCCGGAAACAAAATATTCATTTTCCAATTCATAAAAATCATCTATGATGTCGAGAGGATGATTCAGAAATTTTGATTGTTGCATTTTACTTCGAAGTTCTTAGTTAGCAGTTATTTTAATCACTTCAATTCCATAAGCTGGCAATTTCACGGAAAATTTATTTTCAGAAAAAGCAGGAAGAACATTTCCATTTAACAGTTGAACATTTTTATTTTCTGGATTTCCTCCTGCAAAATTTACTTCTGTATTTTGCTGCGAATTAGAAAAATTTACTAGAACGACAATCCTGTTTAATGAATCAAATCGCTGATATGCAAAGACTTGATCATTAGTATTGACAAGGGTTTTATAACTTCCAGTTGAAATTACCGGGTTATTTTTTCTAATTGCGATCATCTTTTTATAAAAATTATAAATTGAATTCGGATCCGATTTTTCTTCTTCCAACGAAATGCCATCATTTGGCTTAGCATAACGATTGTCCCACCACGGCCCTGAATTTTTATACCATAATGCCATTCCTTTTCCTGTGTCGGATTTATACCATTCAAATGCTTCACGATCAGGAATTTCGTTGGCATCCGTCATTCCCCATTTTTGCCATTCGCCTTTTCCGTTCATTCCCAATTCCTGCCCGTAATAAATCGAAGGAGTTTGCCCGAGTAATAAATTTAAAGCAGCTGCCATTTTTAATTTCGGAAGAAATCCATTTACCTGGTTTGCAAACCTTGGCAGATCGTGGTTTTCGATGAAAATGATCTGATGCGCTCCTTTTGTAAAAACATGAAAAGCAGAATCAGCCATCAGTGCCAAATATTTTTTATTAAAAGAACGAATGCCACCCATTAATTTAAAAGAATAAACCCGGTCAACGCCGGCTTTGGTAATATAATCTGCAGGCCATGAATTCCATTCCGCTTGTTCTGCAACATTGGTAATTTTTGGATTTACTTTTTTTATCGCAGTAATTAACGGTTTCCAAAAATTTTCGAAAGTGTTGGTAACGCGGCCGCGATTGTCAAGATCATTCATCATGTGGTCGAAACGAAATCCATCAACACCATCATCGAATTCCCCATCTTTATTTGGATCGAGCCAGAAAGAATACAATTTGATATTATAATCAAGAATTGCCGGATTGTCCAGGTTGACCATGATCAGTTTTTTTATTACTCCGTTGTAACCTTTCAATTCAGTAAGATCCATCACAATCTTTTCTGTTTGCGTATGTGCCGAATCGGCCCAAACCAGGTAATTGCTGTAGGGAGATTTCAAATTATTGTAGGAATCCTTATACCACGGATGATCGTCGGTAACATATTGCGTTTCCATGTCCATATAAATTTTCATTCCGCGGCGATGCACTTCTTTTACCAAAGAAATATAATCGTTCATCGTTCCGAATGTTGAATCAATCTTATAAAAATCATTGGTGAAATAATTGTGATAGAAAGGAGATTGATACAAAGGCAGCAATTGAATAGATGTCACTCCAAGATCTTGCAAATAATCTAATTTGTCGCGAAGCCCTTTCAGGTCGCCGATTTCATCGCCATTGCTGTCGTAAAAACTTCTTTGAAAAACATGATAGATAATCTCATTATTTGAATTTGCTGAATGTACTTGAGTGCCGGATTTTGTTGAAACACATGAAACGAAAAAGATGAAAACCAAAATGGGAAATAAAAATATGTTGATAATAGATTTCGGCATTTTTCGAATTTAAAAGGTACAAGTTTAATATTTTTTTTGCAGCTTTTACTGATTGCAGCAAAAAGACAAATAATATAACTTTCTGTTTTTTTATTTTATAATGGAAAAGCCAAAATCGACTATATTGAAAAGTAATTTTGAACAAAAATGTTTTCTTATAATTACAGTATGCAAAAATGAATATCGCACCTGTTATAGTTTTAATCGTTCTAACTGTATTGATTTTGTTTTTTATTTTTTATAAAAAGCCAGCTAAAAAAATTGTTCTTACCAAAAATCATAAAGAACTCTTGAACCAAAACGTTTCTTATTATTACAGGCTTTCAGAAAAAAATAAATCAATTTTTGAAGAAAAAATAAAAGAGTTTTTGGGATATGTGCGCATTGATGGAATTGATACGCAGGTAGATGAACTTGATAAGCTTTTAATCGCTTCCAGCGCGGTTATTCCCGTTTTTGGTTTTAATAAATGGAAATATTATAACCTGCGAAATGTACTTCTTTATCCTGGTTCATTTAATAAAGATCAGTTTCTTGCTTCCGGTTATGAACAGAATACCTTAGGAATGATTGGAAATGGGCCAATGCAACAAGTGATGATTTTATCAAAGCAGGCGTTGCAATTCGGATTTCAAACGGAAGCGGCAAAAGAAAATACCGGAATCCATGAATTTGTTCATTTGCTGGACAAAGAAGATGGCGATGTCGATGGTTTGCCCGAAGCATTGCTCAACAGAAAATACAATTCAACGTGGATCGAACTGATAAATAGAAATATGCAATCAATTCTTGAAGGCCGTTCTGATATCAATTATTATGCTTCAAGCAACAAAGCCGAATTCCTCGCAGTTGCATCCGAATATTTTTTTAACCAGCCTAAATTGTTCAAAGAAAATCATCCGGAACTTTTTAAATTAATGTGTACGATGTTTAACCAGGATCCTGCAAATGTTTAATGGTGAAGAGTTACATGATCGCTGTCATTATACTGCTACCGGTGCTTTTATCCCGGGATGGCTTTGATAATTGATCAATTCAAAATCTTCAAATTTAAAATCAAAAATATTTTTTACGTCCGGAGTTAATTTCATTTGAGGAAGGGGAAATGGTATTCTTGTAAGTTGTAATTCTGCCTGTTCAAAATGATTTTTATAAAGATGCACGTCGCCAAAAGAATGAATAAATTCTCCGGATTCCATATCACAAACTTGTGCTATCATCATCGTTAGCAATGCGTAAGATGCAATATTGAAAGGTACTCCCAGGAACACATCCGCACTTCTTTGATACAACTGGCAGGATAGCCTTCTCTTTCCGCCTTCCGCGGACGAGGTATAAAACTGAAACAAACAATGGCATGGCATCAATTTCATCTCTGGAAGATCAGCAACATTCCATGCGCTGATAATTAACCGCCGGCTGTCTGGATTCGTTTTTAATTGTTCGATTAATTCTGAAACCTGGTCAACTGTTTTTCCATTTGCTCCATCCCAGCTTCTCCACTGTTTTCCATAAACGGGACCAAGATTTCCATTTTTATCTGCCCACTCATCCCAAATTCTTACACCGTTTTTTTGTAAATATTCAATATTGGTATCACCTTTCAAAAACCACAACAATTCATAAATAATACTTTTTAAATGAAGTTTTTTGGTAGTTACCAACGGGAAACCTTCCTTCAAATCAAAGCGCATTTGGTAGCCAAATAAACTGCGTGTTCCCGTGCCGGTACGGTCACTTTTGTCAACGCCGGTATTGATGATTTTTTGTAAAAGTTGAAGATATTGCTGCATGCGCGCAAGTTAAGAATAATGTGAAAATTTGAAGGAGTTTGTCAAATTGCTGTTTAATTAGCATGTCAGCATATTGGCTAATTACCTCATCAGCTCATTAGCTAATTAGCTAATTACTTATATTTGCACAACTTTTAAATAAACTTCATGTCAGTATTAGTAAATAAAAATTCGAAGGTATTGGTGCAGGGATTTACCGGAACAGAAGGAACTTTTCATGCGTCACAAATGATAGAATATGGAACAAAAGTAGTAGGCGGTGTAACTCCCAATAAAGGTGGAACAACACATCTTGACAGGCCTGTATTTAACACAGTAGAAGAAGCAGTAAAAGTAACAGGCGCTGATGTAAGCATCATTTTTGTACCACCGGCTTTTGCAGCAGACGCCATTATGGAAGCTGCTGATGCTGGAATTGCTTTGATTGTTTGTATTACCGAAGGAATTCCTGTACAGGACATGGTAAAAGTGAAAAATTATTTATTAGATACTACATCAAGATTAATAGGACCAAATTGCCCGGGAGTTATAACTGCCGATGAATGTAAAGTGGGAATCATGCCCGGCTTTATTTTCAAAAAAGGCAGGATTGGAATTGTTTCGAAGTCTGGTACACTTACTTATGAAGCGGCAGACCAGGTAGCAAAAGCAGGATTGGGAATTTCAACAGCCATTGGAATCGGTGGCGATCCGATTATCGGAACTACCACTAAAGAAGCAGTTGAACTTTTTATGAATGATCCCGAAACTGATGGGATTGTAATGATTGGCGAAATTGGTGGGGGAATGGAAGCAGAAGCCGCACGCTGGATCAAAGAAAATAACCGCAAGCCCGTTGTAGGTTTTATAGCGGGGCAAACTGCTCCTGCAGGAAGAAGAATGGGACACGCCGGCGCTATCGTTGGCGGTGCAGAAGATACTGCTGCTGCAAAAATGAAAATCCTTGCTGAATGCGGCGTTCACGTGGTAGCAAGCCCCGCCGATATTGGGAAAACAATGGCGGAGGTAATGAAAAAATAACGAAAAGAAATTCTTTTTTACAAATGATTCTTATGAAAATGAGAATCATTTTTTATATAGCAGAGAATTCAAAATTTGCTTATTTGTTAGTTGGCTGCAAAAAAACGATCTTTATCTCAAATTCTTTTTTAATAAATGGATTTTATGAAAATGGCAATCTTTTCTATCAATAAGAGAAAATTGAATTGTGAGGAATTTATTCGTTTACTGGAAAAAATGCTTTTAATTGGTGCAGCTAAAATCCGAATAAAATTAAAATGTTACCAAATAATCGGATTATACGCACAAAAAAATCCTTTTCAACTCAATGAAAAGGATTTTTAAAAAACGGTATTAAAGAAAATTAATAATCTTTGCTGTAACCACCGCCGCCGCTGTTTCTGCCGCCGCCGTAACCACCACCGCTTCTGCCGCCACCATAGCCGCCACCGCCGCTTCTGCCGCCGCCGTAGCCGCCACTGCTTCTGCCGCCACCGTAGCCTCCGCCGCCGCTTTTCTTGTAGCCGCTGCCTTCAGGACGAGGTTGTGATTCGTTTACGATTAGTTTACGACCCTGAACTTCACTTTCATTTAATGTAGCGATTGCAGTTTTAGCTGCATCATCATCTTCCATTTCAACAAAACCGAAACCCTTACTACGGCCCGTGTTTTTTTCCTTAAGAATTTTTGCACTAGATACAGCACCATACTGGCTGAATAAGTTGCTTAAATCGTCATCGGTCATTGACCAACTGAGATTACCTACATAGATGTTCATTGTAAAAACTTTTTTTTAAATAAATTAGAGAAACTATTAATGAATCAGTAGCTACAATGAACTGAAGAAACCTAAAAAGAGAAACATCAGCCAAAAGAAAAACACACTAAACCATTAACAAACAATAAAGGTAATCTTTTATTTGAAATAAAATTTTTTTTTACAATTTTTTTTCTTGAAATTTTTACTGCAAAAAGGAATTCACTTTAACTACTTTTTACCCTTAACCTATTAAATTTTTATGGAAGGTTAAAATCATGATATTTTACTATGTTTTCAGCATTTTTTTTACATGAATCGCTTTTTTTATACTGCCAGTAGTTAACGATCTTTTGTTTCAAATCCTCTTTCAACTAATATGATGATCTATTTTTTATGGATGGATAAATATTTAGAATCCAGTCTTTCGGTTCAAATCGGCTGCAACATAGTCTTTGCTATTATTTTTTATATTTGATGAAATAATCGTTTTGAAAAATCTCTTTCTAATCTGCTTTCTTTATTTCCAAATCCCTATTTCTTTTTGCCAGTCAAAATATTTTCAACAGCAGGTAAATTATAGCATCGATGTCACACTCAACGACGTTCAAAAGACATTGGATGGATTTGAAATTATCGATTACACCAACAATTCACCGGACACGCTTCAGTATATCTGGTTTCATCTCTGGCCTGATGCTTATAAAAATGACCGTACTGCTGTCAGTGAGCAAATGTTGCAATTAGGAAATACTGATTTTTATTTTAGCGATGAAAGCAAACGCGGCTATATCAATGGACTGGATTTTAAAGTAAATGGAATTACCGCCAACCTGGAAGACCATCCACAATATATAGATGTAGCAAAATTAATTTTACCTTCTGTGCTTTTGCCTGGACAAACCATAAAAATTACCACTCCTTTTCATGAAAAAATTCCTTTCAATTTTTCCCGGGGTGGATATGTGGATCATACTTTTCAGATAACGCAATGGTATCCCAAGCCCGCGGTTTATGATAACCGTGGATGGCATCCAATGCCTTACCTGGAGCAAGGGGAATTTTACAGTGAGTTTGGAAATTTTCATGTACAGATTACCGTTCCAAAAGATTATCTCGTAGCAGCTACCGGTGAATTGCAAGATGAAGATGAAGTGAACTGGCTGAAGGAACAGGCGACAGGTAAAAAATATGACACTGCCGGAAAGAATCGGCCAGCAATCAACAATCAGCAGTCAGCAGCGAACAAAGAATCGGCAGCAGGAAATAAAAAGAAAAAAGAAAAAAAGAGATATCAACTGACAACTAAAAAAACAGCGAAAAAAAATCCTCCAACTAACCCTCAACCTTCAACCTCAAACCTTCAACCGTCGACCAAAACTCTCACGTACATCCAAAATAATGTTCATGATTTTGCATGGTTTGCTGATAAAAATTTCTTGGTAAAATATGACACTTTAAAGTTGAAATCCGGAAGAATCATCGATGTTTATGCTTTTTATCCACCTGAAGCGAAAAATATTTGGAAGAATAGTATCGCCTTTATGAAAGATGCCATCAAAACAAGGAGTAAGTGGCTCGGCGAATATCCATACAATATAGTAACGGCCGTAGAAGCAAAAACGGATTACAGCGGGGGAATGGAATATCCAACAATTACCTGTATTTCTCCATTAGCTGATGAAAAATCGCTGGACATGATCATGGAACATGAAGTAGGCCACAACTGGCTTTACGGAATTTTAGCTACGAATGAAAGAGATTATCCTTGGATGGACGAAGGGATGAATACTTACTTTGACAACCGTTATGAAAACATAAAATATCCGGAAAAAGAGGCAGAAAAAAAGGAGAACATTATTGAAAAAAAACTTCCTAATGATGATCAAAGCCTGATTTATAGAATACGAATTACTTCGAAAAAAGATCAGCCAATTGAAACACGCTCCCAGGATTTTTCTGAAGCAAACTATGGGGCAATTGCGTATTACAAAACCAGCTTGTGGATGAAAAAATTACAAGATTTTGTTGGAAGAGAACTATTTGACAGTTGTCTTCATGAATATTACAATCGCTGGAAATTCAAACATCCGTATCCGGAAGATTTTAAAAAAATAGTAGAAGAAGTGAGCAAAAAAAATGTAGATACCATATTTTCTTTCTTATCAAAAAAAGGAAGTTTACAACCGCATGAAAAAAAAGAATTTAAAATATCAGCTTTTTTCAATTTGAGAAACACGGACAAATACAATTACCTTTTTTTATCTCCTGCTGTCGGAAAAAATTATTATGATGATTTCATGATTGGAGCATTGATTCATAATTATACGTTACCGGAACAGAAATTTCAGTTTTTTGTTGCTCCGCTGTACGCAACGGGCAGCAAAAAATTAAGAGGAATTGGCGGCATAAATTATCATTGGTATCCTGATAATCAATTTCAAAAAATTCAAATTGGGCTGAATGCAGCTACATTCTCAATGAACCATAGTCTGGATACAAGTGGTAATAAAATTTTTGAAAGTTTTGAGAAATTTACGCCTTATGTAAAAATTTATTTCAAAACAGATATTTTAAGTAAAAAGAAGAGTTGGATCGATATTCGTTCTTATTTAATAACAGAAAATTTATTTAATAATTTTGAATACAAATCGGGTAGCGATAGTCTTATTTCATATCCGGTTTCTCTTCAAAAAACACACCGGTATATCAACCAATTTTCTTTCAATTTTGAAAATAACCGTTCTTTATATCCTTATAATTATCAGCTTCAAATGCAACAAGGAAAGGGCTTTTACAGGATTAATGCAACCGGAAACTATTTTTTCAATTATGCAACAGGCGGTGGCTTGAGTGCACGAATTTTTGCAGCAAAATTTGGTTACATCGGCACAAAAGATTTTGGCCTTACTTATCAGTATGAACCAAAATTACTGGGCGCAAGTGGAAGTGACGATTATACCTACGGTAATTATTTTATAGGCCGCACATCATCCACATCTTATGGCGATATTCCTCTTAAAAACGATGGAATTGCTGCACAACAAATCATGATACCAAATACCGGCGGACTTAAATTCAGACTTGATCCGGTCAGTAGCAGATGGCAATCCGAAAACTGGATCGCTTCGGTTAATTTGAACAGCACATTACCCAATAATTTATTTCCTGCAAATCTTCCTTTAAGGATTTTTTTCGATGCCGGAACTTATGCTGAAGCTTGGCAAAAAAATGTTTCTTCTTCTAAATTTTTGTATGTTGGCGGACTGCAATTATCGCTTTTAAAAAATGTAGTGAATATTTATGTGCCTCTTATCTATAGTAATGATTTCAAAGAATATTTAAAAACAGATTCAGAAGCTAATAAGTTTTTAAAGAAAATAACTTTCAGTATTGATATTCAAAATTTCCGGATAAGCAATATTTTAAATCTACCCGGCGATTAACTTTCAAATTCAAACGTATTTCATTGCATATTTCCTACATAAAGCATAGCGACATCGATAAAGAAAGATGGGATAAGCGTATTGCTGAATCAGCAAACCAATTGATTTACGCATACTCTTATTATCTTGATCTCATGAGCAAAAACTGGGACGCACTTATCTTAAATGATTACGAAGCAGTAATGCCTTTAACATGGAATAAAAAATTTGGAATTTCCTATTTAAGACAACCGGCCTTTACACAACAATTAGGAATATTTGGAAATATTTTTTTTGATGAAAAAGTAACAGAATCGTTTATCAATAAAGCTTTGAAAATATTTCCATTTGCAGAAATAAATCTGAATTATGCAAATGAATATAAAGATGGTGCAACAAATAAATGCAATTTAATTCTTCCTTTAAATCGTTCTTTTCAAGAAATAGAAAAAAATTTCAGAAAAGATTTTGTAAGTAAACTGAAGAACAACAATTTAATTTACGAACCAGCAAACGATGCTGAAAGCGTCATTGAGTTATTCAGAGAAAATTATGATCATAAATTGCGAATTGCATTAAATACTTATCACGATTGGTTTCTGTTATGTAATCAGTTACAATCAAGAGGTCAAATATTGGTGAGAAAAGTGTCAACAGCTGAAGGACAATTAATTTCAACCGCATTATTCTTAAAAGACAATCGCAGGATTTATTATGTAATGTCAACTACTTTACCAGCAGGACGAAAACAACAAGCAAACTATTTTTTGTTGTACCAGACAATAAAAGAATTCGCTGAACAGGATTTAATTTTTGATTTTGAAGGTTCAGAAATCCCGTCCATCAAATCATTTTTTTTGAAATTTGGTGCCGTTGAGCAACCTTATCCTTTTGTAAAAATTAATAACCTTTCCTTCCCAAAAAAATTGCTGAAAAACGGATATGATTATTTGAAAAAAATATCTTGATCTCAAAAACAGAAACACGGATATTTCTTTGTTTACTGTAACATAAAACGTCAAATTTCTTTGGAAATATTTTCCAGAATTAAGTCCGCAAAAATCAAATCCCGGGGAGTTGTTATTTTAATATTATCGATTTCGCCTTCAATCAGATTGACTTTTAATCCAAATGCTTCTACAACGCTAGCTTCGTCTGTAAACTGATCTTTATAATCAATTTCATAAGCCGGCAAAAGAATTTTGCTGTGAAAGGTTTGAGGAGTTTGAACGAGTTTTATTTTTTTTCTGTCAATAATTTTATTTCCGTTATTCGTCAGCATTCTCACGCTGTCGCTGCAATCAACAGCCGGAATTGCATTGCCCAACTCAAGTGCTGCATCATAACATCTTTTAATCAGATCCTTTGTAAGCAAGCATCTTACGCCATCATGCACAAAAATAATTGCTTCATCTTTTATTAACGTGAGGCCATTTTGTACTGAATGAAAACGCGTTCTTCCACCAGCAGTAATTGTGAATTTTGATGCGTCAAAATATCCATCAATGATTTCCTGTCCTTTCCCGATGTGTTCTGGCGGTAAAACTAAAATGATCTCTATATCATCATAAGCATTTAAAAAAGCATTGATGCTATAATATAAAACCGGTTTGTTTTTTAAGAATAAAAATTGTTTGGGGATATCATTGTTCATTCGTGTTCCATTACCACCGGCGACAACTAACGCAATTTTTTTCATACCTCGATTCTTTAAAAAAATTTTGAGCATCAAAGTTAATGGAATCGGGTTTGCTATTTCGCGACATAAATGTAATGAAGAAGTATAAACAGCAACGCAAGAAATAACAGGATATCTCATTTGATTTTGCAAAAAAACTTAATTAAAAGGACAAAATTGATGTTTCTGACGACTGCCGTTATGCCACGCAAAGCATAAAAAAATTACTGTGTAAATCAGCAATCATTTTTATATCTTCATCGCAATTATTTCATTTCAAAAAAAATTCATTCTAATGAAAAAAGGCTTATTCATTTCATTTTTATTTTTTGTTTCTGTTTCTGTTATCGGACAGAAAATTAATGTAGAGCAATTGCTAATTCCTGAACCGGTTTCAGTAACACAAGGCACTGGTAATTTTGTTTTAAATAAAAACACCAGCATTCATCTTGTTACCTCAGATGCTTCAGCAAAGCGGGTTGCAGCCTTTCTATCCAAGAAAATTTCAAAGGTTACCGGATATACAATCCCGGTTATTGCCAATTCAAAAAACGGAAATTTAAATGCAATACAATTGTCTTTAGTTAAGGATGTTTCTTTAGCTGATGAAGGATATAAGCTGAATGTAAAAACAAGTGAAATTTCTATTACTGCAAATAAACCCGCCGGGCTTTTTTATGGAATGCAAACGTTATTTCAATTGATGCCGAAAGAAATTGAAGAAAATAATATAGTAAAAAATGTAAAATGGGAAGTTCCTGTTTGCACTGTCGTAGATTATCCGCGCTTTGCCTGGCGTGGATTAATGTTTGATGTAAGCCGTCATTTTTTTACAAAAGCGGAAGTAAAAGATTTTATTGACCAGATGGTAAAATACAAATACAATTTGTTGCATTTGCATCTTACTGACGATGAAGGCTGGCGTATAGAAATTAAAGGTTTGCCACGACTGACAGATGTAGGTGCATGGAACGTAAAAAAGGTCGGTTACTTTGGAACCTTTTCTCCGCCAACCCCTGATGAACCACGCAATTACGGCGGATTCTACACACAGGATGATATCCGTGAAATCGTAAAATATGCGCAGGATCGCTTTGTGAATATTTTACCTGAAATTGATGTCCCTGGCCATAGCCTCGCTGCTGTAGTTTCATATCCTGAATTATCGTGTACATCAGGAGCTGAAAATTATCACGTTCGTTCCGGAGAACCAATTATGGACTGGTCTCACGGTCAGCCGCCGATCGCTTTGGTTGATAATACCCTATGCCCTGCAAATGAAAAAGTATATGAATTTCTAGATAAAGTAATGACGCAGGTAGCGCAATTATTCCCATTTCCATATATCCATGTGGGTGGCGATGAATGTCCTAAAAACTTTTGGGAAAAAAGCGACTCTGTAAAAGCATTGATGCAGAGAGAAGGCCTGAAAAATATGGATGAAGTACAAAGTTATTTTGAAAAAAGGCTGGAAAAAATTGTTGAGTCAAAAGGAAAAAAATTCATGGGCTGGGATGAAATTTTGCATGGCGGAATAGCGCCAAATGCGGCGGTAATGAGCTGGCAGGGAATGAAAGGAGGAATTGAAGCGGCTAAGATGAAACATGAAGTGGTAATGAGTCCGACCGATTTTGCCTATCTCGATTATATGCAGGGCGACCCTTCAATTGAGCCGCATGTTTATGCTACCCTGCGATTGAGAAAAGCTTATGAATTTGAACCCGTTCCGGACGGTGTTGATCCAAAATTTATTCTTGGTGGACAGGCGAATTTATGGACAGAGCAAATCTATAACATGCGTCATATGGAGTATATGTTGTGGCCACGGGCAATGGCCATTTCAGAAGCGGTATGGTCACCAAAAGATAAAAGAAACTGGGATGACTTCTCCAACCGGGTTCAAAAGCAATTTCCAAGATTTGATGCTGCAGAAATTAAATATGCGCCAAGCATGTATGACCCGATTATTAATGTAAGCAAAACAGATAGCGGAACCATTAAAATAGATTTAAGTACTGAAATAAAAGGGCTTGACATTTATTACAGTTTTGACAATTCTTTTCCAGATAATTTTTATCCGAAATATACATCACCACTGGTGCCTCCGACAGATGCAGTGATGCTGAAAATAATTACTTATCGTGGCGATAACCCGATTGGCAGAATGATGTCTGTGCCCATTTCAGATCTGAAAAAGAGGGTTAAATAAAAATGCTTTCAGTAAACCAGCAAATAAGCAGGATTTGAGTTTTCGTTTTAGAAATGAAATGACGTTAGATACAAAAATTGAATGAGCGTTTCAGAAATATACGACGCATTTATTGCCGGAATGAAAGACACAACCTGGCTTGAATACATCGCCGTATTCTCAGGAATTGTAAGTGTTTGGTTTTCACGAAAAGAGAATATATGGGTTTATCCAACTGGATTAATTAATACGATCTTCTATGTTTATTTAAGTTTCAAAGGAAGTTTATTTGGCGAAGCCAGCGTGAATTTTTATTATACCGTAATGAGTATTTATGGCTGGATATTGTGGGCAAAAAAAAATCAGCAACAGGAGCATGTTGTAAATATAACGTGGAGCACAAAAAAAGAATGGATGCAGGAAATTTTATTTTTTGCCACATTTTATATTGTCATTTTTGCTTCCCTTAGTTATTTAAAAAAGGACTTCGCTCCTGGTGCCATTCCCTGGGCAGATGCATTTGCGAGTTCTACCGCTTTTACCGGAATGTGGTTGATGGCAAAGAAAAAAGTAGAAAGCTGGTATTGGTGGATCGCTACCAATATTGCGTCGATTCCATTGTACTTTATCAAACATTATGTATTCACCAGTGTTTACTACATTATCCTGTTGATCATGGCTGTGTGGGGGTTAATGGAATGGCGAAGAAGAGCGAATGAATATCTATCGAAAGCAGAAGAAATGCCACAATGGAAGCAATAAAAAAAATAGTAGTCATCGGTCCTGAATCTACCGGAAAAAGTACATTGTGTGCAAAGCTGGCGGCACGCTACCACACCTTGTGGGTACCGGAATATGCAAGGGAATATTTAGAAAAAAACGGCGCTGATTACACGTTTGATGATCTCCTTATAATTGCCAAAGGGCAAATAGAACTGGAAGATAGAATTACTAATCAACTTTTGGCGCTTGAAAATTCATCATTCACTATTCAGCATTCATTATTCATTGATACCGATATGTATGTAATGAAAGTGTGGTCAGAATTTGTTTTTAACGATTGCACAAATTGGATTCTGAATAGAATTGCCGAAAGAAAATATGACTTGTATTTGCTGTGTGATACAGATTTGCCGTGGGTTGAAGATGATTTAAGGGAATACCCTGATGAAAAAATACGTAAAAATCTTTTTCATTTTTACAAAGACACAATGGTGAATCAATCTACACCATGGTGCATTATTTCAGGGAATTATGAACAAAGATTTGAAAAAGCGGTAAAGTTTATTGAAGACTCATCTACCAAAAAAAATGTTCAGAAATAATTTTCCCATCTTTCACTTCATACACACAAATTTCAGACATCGTGGAACGTCCGCGACCTTTCATTGTTACGTCCATGTGCAACGCAATCGCAATTGCATTTCCTGCTACGATTGGATCAGAAATATTTATAGAATGTGCTTCCTGCATCATGGAATTGAATTGTCTTCCTTTTTCTAAAATTGCCTCTAACCCTTTCGTTTCTTTTTCAAAACCCGGTGAAGGCTGAGGTTCGATACTCACTGCATCGTCGGCAAATAATTCCTGTTGTGCTTTTTCAAAATCACCTTTTTTGCAAAGTTCTGCTAGGCGATCAGCAATTTGTTGAGTGGTCATGATAATTTTTAATTAAAATTAAAAATTATTTATAAAAAAAGTTTTTGTTTCATTATAGTTTTACGAAATCATGAAAAACACCAGAATTCTGCGTTGGTACTTCAAACACCGGATAAGTGTAAATTTGAAAATCGTCGGCTGTGGAATATCTTTACCGCCTGATTTGGTCTTATAAAAAACAGATGTAACAATATATGCCGTTAAAAGTTTATAATTCATTCACAAAAGAAAAAGAAGAATTTATACCTATAAATCCTCCTCATGTGGGCATGTATGTGTGCGGGCCCACGGTAAGCGGAGAAAGTCATCTTGGGCATGCACGTCCTTACATCACTTTCGATGTGGTGTACAGATATTTATTGTACCTGGGATATAAAGTGCGTTATGTACGCAATATCACTGATGCCGGCCATTTTGAAGAAGAAGGCCGTGAAGCAGAAGACAAAATTTCCAAAAAAGCACAATTGGAAAAAGTAGAGCCCATGGAACTGGTTCATAAATATACCAACCTTTTTCATTGGGCGTTCAGGCAATTTAATACCCTTGACCCAAATATAGAACCAACAGCAACCGGACATATTGTAGAACAGATTGGGATGATCGAAAAACTAATTGATGCGGGTTATGCTTACGTCGTAAACGGTTCTGTTTATTTTGACGTAAAAAAATACGCTGAAAATTATGATTATGGAAAACTCAGCGGTCGTGTGGTCGATGATCTTTTAGAAACAACACGCGAGCTGGAAGGACAGGAAGAAAAAAGAAATAAAGCTGATTTCGCCTTATGGAAGTCAGCACCACCAAAACACATCATGCGATGGAACAGCCCTTGGGGAGAAGGTTTTCCGGGATGGCATATTGAATGTTCTGCTATGGCAACGAAATATTTAGGGCCTCGTTTTGATATACATGGCGGCGGAATGGACCTGATGTTTCCGCATCATGAAAGTGAGATTGCGCAAAGTACTATTTGCAATCATACGCCTCCGGCAAAGTACTGGATGCACAACAATATGATTACAGTGAACGGGAAAAAAATGGGCAAAAGTTATAACAACCAGATTACACTGACTCAAATGTTTAGTGGTGATCATCCATTGCTTACACAGCCATTTTCGCCAATGGTAATCCGTTTTTTTATTTTACAAACACATTATCGCAGCACGTTGGATTTCAGCAGTGAAGCGCTGGTAGCTGCAGAAAAAGGTTTGAAAAGATTATTTGAAGCTTTTGAAATTCTGAAAAAGCTTCCTGTTGTTGAAATGCAGGAAGCGACTGATACAGAACTTGAAGAAAAAATAAATAAGCTGGTAGATGAATTTGAAGAATTTATAAACGATGATTTCAATACGGCAAAAGTATTGGCGAATATGTTTGAAATTGTTCCGGTGATCAATTCAATGAAAGATGGATTGATAAAAACAGATGCGATATCTGCTGCTACATTGGAAAAACTAAAAGTAAAATTTACAGTTTACCTCCACGATATTTTGGGATTAAAAGATCCGAATGAAAATTCCCTTCAACTCAATGGAATTATGGATTTGCTCATACAGATCCGCAAAGAAGCGAAATCAAAAAAGGATTTTTTCACTTCTGATAAAATAAGAAAACAACTTGCTGATTTGGGCATTGAAATGAAAGATGAAAAGGAGGGAAATATGAGCTGGAGCAGGATGTGAGGGTTCGGGGTTTGAGGTTCCAGGTTGAAGGTTGAAGGTTGAAAAAAATGATAATATTTAATTTTCAAGTGAGCGAAGTAAAAATTAATCTTACAGTAAAAGCAGAAATAATTTGCATTTTTATTTTTAAATCATGTGATAAACCGATAAATTGAAATGACAAACGAAAATGGCTTTGAAATTCTTTCCTGTTATAATTCTCCTTTTAATTTTACATCATAGGTAATGAAAGTAGGAGATATTATCAAGCAACTTCAAGATGAAGGGTAGTATATAGCACGCCAAAGCGGTAGTCATAAGATTTTTAAAAATCCGCAAAAACCTGATATAAGAATAGTCCTACCTGACCATGGAAATAATAGAGAGCCTTCTATTGGCGTGTTAAATGATATTAGAAAGAAGGCTCGATGGAAATAATAAATTAATTTTAGAACATGCAATATTTAGTAATTTTCGAGAAAGCAGCAGACGGAACGGTGTGGGCAAAAGTTCCTGACCTTGACGGATGTTATTCCAGTGGAGATAGCGTTGATGAAGCAAAAGAAAATGTAAAAGATGCGATTGCATTGTATCTTCAGGATTTAAAGGATGAAGGAAAACCAGTTCCTCAACCAATCGTCTTGAAAGCTGAACTGGTGGCTATTTGAGAATTTTTATATTATGTTTCCATGCGATACTTTTTAGCTTTTCTCTTTTAGTGGCATGTGCTCCAATGTCTCTGAGCATTTTTTGCGGGCTGTTAAGAAAGAACTATTATTTACATTCATTTTTCAAATCGGGAAATATTAAACCGATGTTTGTAAATTGCCACCTTACAAAATTTAAAGCCTGATGATAAAAAAAAACTGCTTCTTTCTATTCCTTTTGTCTTTTGTTTTTCTTCAAAAAATATCTTCGCAACCTAAGTATGAATTTCGTGGTGTTTGGATAGCGACAGTAGAAAATATTGATTTTCCTTCTTCAAGAAATTTAAGCACACAACAGCAAAAAGATCAGTTTATCAAGTTATTGGAAATGCATAAAAGAAATGGCATGAATGCGCTTATAGTGCAAATCAGGCCCGCATCAGACGCGTTTTATCCATCGCAATATGAACCATGGAGCGAATATCTCACTGGCAAACAAGGACAACCGCCATCTCCTTATTACGATCCATTAGAATTCATGATCAGAGAGACGCACAAACGTGGAATGGAATTTCATGCCTGGATGAATCCATATCGCGCAGAATTTCGTGTTGGTAAGTCTTCTATCTCTCCGAATCATATCACGAAACTGCATCCGGAATGGTTTATCACTTATGGTAGTACAAAATATTTTGATCCCGGAAATAAAGACGCGCAAAATTTTGTAGTCAATGTAGTACGTGATGTGGTAAAACGATACGACGTTGATGCGATCCATTTTGACGATTATTTTTATCCCTACAAAATAGCCGGTAAAGACTTTAATGACGCATCGTCTTATAGAAAATATGGAAATGGCTTGACGTTGGATGACTGGCGTAGAAGTAATGTAGATTCCATCATTGTTCATTTGAGTAAGGCCATTAAAGAAGAAAATCCGTATTGCCAATTTGGGATCAGCCCTTTTGGTGTATGGAGAAATATTGATAAAGATCCGGAAGGAAGCAATACAAAAGCTGGCGTAACGAACTATGATGATCTGTATGCCGATATTTTATTATGGCTGAAAATGAAATGGATTGATTATGTAGTGCCGCAATTATATTGGGAAGTAAGCCAGAAAGTTGTTGGCTTCAAAGTCCTTACCGATTGGTGGGCAAGGCACACTTATGGGAGGCAATTGTATATTGGACAAGGAATTTACCGTGCTTTAGAAGCAAAATCTTATGCGTGGAAAAACAAACTGGAACTTCCGGATCAGATACAATTTCTCAGAAAATATCCGCAGATAGAAGGAAGTGTATTTTTCAGCAGCGCCACGTTTGCCAGCAATCCGAACGGATGGAGCGATACACTGAGAAATAATTATTATAAATATCCTGCGATACCACCACCGATGCCGTGGATAGATTCATCAAAGCCGGAACAACCAATCTTATCCTACGATAGTTCTAAAACAACTTTCTTCACTAATTCTGTAGATTTATATTTTCGTGAAAATCAAGAAAATGACCTGATAAACCGTTATATAATTTACCAGTTTAATGATGCGAATAATATCGATGTTAACGATCCAAAAAATATAAAAGAGATCATTTTATCAGGTAACAATTTCTATCATTTTATTTTTGACAATATTCCGGCAAACCAAAATAAAATCATCATTGCTGCTACGGCGCTTACAAAAACAAACAATGAAAGCCCGTTGAGTGATTCTATCTATTTGGAAAGAAAAGGAAACGGATGGCAGATTCTGCCGTTTCCGGCTAAATAAAGCGTTTGGGAAAATCAGTAAAACAAGAAATAATGCAAATTTTTGTTTTCACCGGAAGAATTAAAGAGAATTTTTGGGAGAAAGCGTGACGATAATTTGTGCAACATTAAAACGCAACCTTGGGTATAGAAGCGATTAATCTTTGCGTGTACTCCTTCTTAGGATTAAAATATATCTCATCTGAAGTGCCGCTTTCTTCTATTTTCCCTTTATTCATCACTATGATGCGGTTGCTGATATAATGCACCACTCCCAGATCATGGGAAATAAAAATACAGGTAAATCCAAGTTCTTCTTTCAAATCGTTCAATAGATTTAAAACCTGTGCCTGCACGCTTACATCAAGCGCAGATACGCTTTCATCACAAATAATAAAATCAGGATTGAGTCCAAGCGCGCGCGCAATACAAATACGCTGTCGCTGACCACCGCTGAACTCATGTGGATAGCGATTGAAATATTCCGGTTTTAAATCTACCTTTTCCAACAGATCAATTATTTTTTCTTTACGCTGTTTTTGCGTCGGTAAAATAGAATGAATTTTCATCGGTTCATTTATGGCTTCCCCAATCGTTAAACGCGGATTTAAAGAACCATAAGGATCCTGGAAAATGATTTGAATATCTTTTCGCATTCTTCTCAATTCTTCATCCGGAATGCCGGCAATGTTTTTTCCGTTAAAAAAAATATTGCCCGATGTCGGATTTATCAATCTTATCAAAGTGCGGCCCAGCGTGGTTTTACCACATCCACTTTCACCAACCAAGCCCAGCGTTTCGCCTTTGTCAACAGTAAAACTTACATCATCAACGGCTTTAAATTCTTTTAAAATTTTCCCAAAAAAATTCCTCTTTACAGGAAAATAAACTTTCAGATTTTCTACTTTCAAAAGAGGAAAGCTGTTTTTGTTCAACGTTGAAGGCTGAAGGCTGAAGGTTGAAGGTTGAAGGTTCAAAGTTGAAGGTGGATTTTTTGACGGCTCATTCCTGATACCTTCGCCTAAAAAATCGCTGATAACAGGAAGGCGTTTCCCTTTCGAAGAAGCGTCAGGCCTGCAACTGAGCAGTGCCTTAGTATATGGATGTTGCGGAATTAAAAATATATCTTTAATCGATCCTGCTTCCACCACATCTCCTTTGTACATCACAATTACTTTATCGGCAATTTCTGCTACCAGCCCCAAATCATGTGTTATATAAATGACGCTCATTTGTTGTTTTACTTGCAATTCTTTAATTAATTGAAGAATTGTTTTTTGTACCGTAACATCCAGCGCTGTTGTCGGTTCATCGGCAATCAACAAAGAAGGATTACAACTGATAGCCATCGCAATCATTACCCTTTGCTTTTGTCCGCCACTTATTTCATGAGGATAACGGTGAAGCATAGACGAAGCATTTGGCAGTTTAACCTGCTCAAATAATTTGATCGTTTTTTCTTCTGCCGCTTTCAAAGAAATGTTTTCATGAATCCGCATTGCTTCTATCACTTGTGAGCCACACGTTTTTACAGGATTTAACGACGTCATTGGTTCCTGGAAAATCATCGATATTTTATTTCCCCTTATTTTTCTGATCTCATTATCAGAAAGTTTCAAAAGATTCACAGTTGAAATTTTATCTTCTGAAAAAAGAATTTCACCACTTTTATATTGTGCCGGTGGTGAGGGCAATAATTGCAAAACGGATAAGGAAGTAACGGTTTTTCCAGAGCCGGATTCTCCTACAATTGCAACCGTTTCTCCATGATTTATCTCAAAAGAAATATTTTTTATGGCAGATGTTGTTCCGGAATCTGTAACAAAATCAACACTGAAATTTTTTATTTGGAGAAGAGGAAATGGCATAATGTAAAGGTGCTGATGCGTTAATGTGCTAATGTGAATTAGGGTTATTTGTTTATTTATTGCAGTCCGCTCTCAGAGAGTTTGAATACTAAATTATCAAAACTTCAAATGTCTTACTGTTAACCCATTATTGATCAATTGCTTCAGCGATTCAATACCAATCGTTAAATGCATTTCTACAAAATTCGCTGTTACGCTTGCGTCACTTTCACTGGTTTTCACTCCTTCCGGAACCATTGGAGAATCACTTACCAGCAGCAATGCACCTGTGGGAATTTTATTGTAAAAACCAACAATAAAAATGGTGGCAGTTTCCATATCAACAGCATAAGCGCGAATTTTTCGGAGGTAAGTTTTGAACGCTTCGTCATGTTCCCATACACGTCGATTGGTTGTGTATACGGTTCCCGTCCAATAGTCAACGGAATGATCACGAATGGTTGTTGAAATCGCTTTTTGAAGCGCAAATGCAGGAAGAGCCGGCACTTCAGGCGGGAAATAATCATTGGATGTTCCCTCTCCCCTGATAGCGGCAATTGGTAATATCAAATCTCCAATTTTATTTCTTTTTTTCAACCCACCACATTTGCCTAAAAATAAAACGGCTTTTGGCTCTATCGCGCTCAGCAAATCCATTACAGTTGCAGCTCCCGGGCTTCCCATTCCAAAATTGATAATCGTAATATCTCCTGCTGTAGCGCATTCCATTGCTTTCTCTACTCCTACTATCTTTACACCATGAATCTCGGCAAACATTTCTACATAATTGCTGAAATTGGTAAGCAGAATATATTCCCCAAAATTTGATAATTTTTCACCGGTATATCTCGGCAGCCAGTTATTCACGATTTCTTTTTTTGTCTTCATATTTTTTATTTGGTATGGATAAAAATACGATTTTAGATTTTACATTTCGCTGCAAAAATTATCATAAAAATGTATAAGCAGTTTCGGCAGCTTTATTTGCTTGCTTTTTAATAAATACTTTTAACTCAAATGATCAAAATCGGATTTCCAAAACAACAGATAAAAATTGAACAACGGGGCAGCATAAACGAAATTTTTGATATCATCAGAAAAAAATGGATCATTCTTTCGCCCGAAGAATGGGTGCGGCAAAATATTCTTGATTATCTTTTAATTTCAAAAAATTATCCTAGTTCATTGATTGCTGTTGAGAAAGAAATAAGGTTGGGTGAATTAAAAAAACGCTGTGACATCGTTGTTTACAACAGAGACGCTAATCCGTGGATGATAATTGAATGTAAAAAAATGACGGCAACGCTTTCTGAAAAAACATTACAACAAATCCTTCGATACCATATCACCTTACCGGCAAAATATTTAATAATCACGAACGGAATCTATTCTTTTGGCTTCGTGAAAGAAGATGGAATATTTAGTGAGATAAATATTTTTCCTGATTATGAAAAATAGGCATCAGATTTCGAGCTCTAAAAAAGCATGAAACTTTATAAAATTAAAAACCCGCCAACAAACGTTGCGGGTCAATAAGTTGAACAGGAAAAATATTATTTAGAAAGTGTTTGTATCCCTTTCGTCAATTTGCTTTTTAAATTAGCAGCTTTGTTTTTATGTATTATTCCTCTTTTTGCAAGCTTGTCAATCTTAGAAGAAAGTTCTGGCAAACTTTCCAAAGCCGTTGCTTTTACATCTATCACTTTAAAATCGCGAATCGCATTACGAGTGGTTTTCCCCTGGTAACGGTTGCGCTCATTGCGCTTTGCTGATTTACGAACACTTTTCCTGGTTGCTGAATGGTTTGCCATTAAATAAATTTTTTGGGCTGCAAAGATAACGATATTCTTGAGAAAAAAACATGCTTTTCAATTTTTTTATTGCTGCATTTAGATGAAATAAAAAAAACATCCTGGCAATTTTGACTGCGTAAATTCCGTTTAAAACAAATCTTTATTTGTCTGTTTCGTTTCCAAATTAATTGATAATGTTCCTTTTATTATAAATTTATCTTAATAAAACTCACGATATTTGCAGTAAAAATTTTAGGTCAGTTTAAACATCCAGTCTCCTGAAAATCATTTTTCAAGAGAAAAATAGCAAAATTTTCTTTTAATCATGAAAGATTTCTCTTATATTACCAATTCGCATCCGTCATATATTGAAAACTTATACACAGATTTTAAAAAGAACCCCGAAAGCGTAGATATAGATCTCAGAAAATTTTTTGAAGGATTTGATTTCGCTCTCTCGAATCAAAACGGTCATGCTAAAACACCAGAAGCAGCCACATCTACCGTTTCAACCGCTTTCTCGGTTACCAATCTCGATAAAGAATTCGGAGTTTATCAGCTCATCCTGGCTTATCGCAAAAAAGGGCATCTCATCGCAAAAACAAATCCCATAAGGGAAAGAAAAGACCGGCATGCAAATCTTGCTTTGTCTTATTTTGGCCTTAATGACAACGATCTTCAAACAGAATTTGTAGCAGGCAAATTTGCTGGATTGGGTACAGCCACTCTCGAAAAAATTGTTAATCATTTAAAGAAATGTTATACAGAATCTGTAGGGGTTGAATTTAGCTCACTTAATGATCCTGAAAAAATTGATTGGATCATTAATGCCGCTGAAAAAACATTGCAGGAACCTGTACCTCTTCAGCAAAAAAGACGAATACTTGAAAAATTGAACGAAGGCGTGATGTTTGAAAAATTCCTTCAAACGAAATATATCGGGCAGAAAAGATTTTCATTGGAAGGCGGCGAAAGTACGATTGCAGCATTGGACGCGATCATCAATACAGCCGCAGAAAATGAAGTGCAGGAAGTGGTAATCGGCATGGCACATCGCGGAAGATTGAATGTGCTTGCAAATATTCTGGGCAAAACGTACGAACAGATTTTTACAGAATTTGAAGGAAATACGCCAACGGATTCTACAATGGGAAGTGGCGACGTGAAATATCACAAAGGTTTTAGCAGTGATGTTGAAACTCCTGCCGGGAAACTGGTTCATTTAAAAATGAGCCCCAATCCCTCCCACCTCGAAGCGGTAGATCCGGTGGTGTTAGGATTTGCAAGAAGCAAAGCTGATGTGATTTACAACAGCGATTATGATAAAATTCTTCCTATCTTATTGCATGGAGATTCTTCCCTTGCCGGACAAGGAATTATTTATGAAGTTTTGCAAATGAGTGGGCTTCGTGGATTTTGTACGGGTGGAACTCTTCATTTTGTAATCAACAACCAGATAGGATTTACAACCGATTTTGACGATGCGCGCACTTCCGATTATTGTACTTCTGTCGCTGCCGCCATTAAAGCGCCGGTATTTCATGTAAATGGCGATGATGCAGAAGCCGTGGTAAAAGTTTCGCAAATCGCGATGCTCTACAGGCAGAAATTTAATACAGATATTTTTATTGACATGGTTTGTTATCGGCGTCATGGCCACAACGAAGGCGATGATCCGAAATTTACTCAGCCGGGTTTATATGCACTTATTGATAAACAACCAAATCCACGTGAGGTATACGTGAGTTGGTTAATGAAGCATGGTGATGAAAAAACAGCCGGGCTTGCTAAAGAAATGGAGGAAAAATTCTGGAGCGATTTGCAGGCAAGGTTAGACGAACTGAAACAAAACCCACTTCCGTATAGTTATCAAAAACCGGAATTGTGGTGGCAAAGTCTTAGAAAAGCTACTCCCGGGGATTTTAATCATTCTCCGGTGACTGCTGTTCCAAAATCGGAAATTGAAAAATTGTTTCATGCCATCATGACGCTCCCGGAAGATTTTACACCGTTAAAAAAGATTAAGAAAATCCTTCAGGATAAAATTCACCTGTATGAAACAGAAGGAAAATTTGATTGGGCAACGGGCGAATTGCTTGCTTATGCAAGTATTCTGAATGAAGGTAAAGATGTGAGAATGAGCGGGCAGGATGTTCGGCGTGGTACTTTCAGTCACAGGCACGCAGTGGTGAGAGATGAAAAAACAGATGAATTTTACAATCGTTTGAGCCGGATTTCTGATAAGCAAGGTTTGTTAAGAATATGGAATTCATTATTGAGCGAATATGCGGTTCTCGGTTTTGAATATGGCTACGCAATGGCCAATCCAAACAATTTGGTTTTGTGGGAAGCGCAATTTGGTGATTTTGCAAATGGCGCTCAAACAATTACCGATCAGTTTATTTCCTGCTCGGAACAAAAGTGGCATCGCATGAATGGCATTGTTTTATTATTGCCACATGGGTACGAAGGGCAGGGACCGGAACACAGCAGCGGAAGAATGGAACGTTTTTTACAGATGTGTGCTGAATTGAATATGGTAGTAACAAATATTACTACTGCTGCGAATTTTTTCCATGCTTTAAGAAGACAACTTGCATGGCCTTTTAGAAAACCCTTGATTAATTTTTCACCGAAAGCAAACCTGCGTCATCCGGGAAGTTATAGCAAGATAGAAGAGTTTACAACGGGCGGTTTTAAAGAAGTAATGGATGATGAAAAGGTTCCAGATGCTGAAAACATTACCAAAGTATTGCTTTGCTCCGGGAAAATATATTTTGATCTGGATGAAAAAAGAGAAAAAGAAAACCGTAAGGATCTTGCCATCATCAGAATGGAACAATTGTATCCATTGCCTTTCGATCAATTGGATGCTTTATACAAAAAATATAAAAAAGCGATCTGGTATTGGGTTCAGGAAGAGCCATTGAATATGGGTGCAGCTTCATTCCTTAGAATGAATCTCACAACGATTAATTTTGGTGTAATTAGTCGTCAGCCAAGCGCAGCTACTGCAACAGGCTTTTCCAAAGTACACGCAGAAGAACAGAAGGAAATTTTGGATACAGCATTTTCTATCTAAAAGTTATAAAAGAAAGACGAATTCAACTTATTTTCTTGTTTACTGCAATGACGGTTTCTAATTTTCCCGATCCGCAGATTTCATTGTTTTTATTGATCATCTTTGAATTTGATTTTTAAAAAAATGTTTTCAAAGAGAATTTTAATCAAACGTATTTGTTCGTTCGCTGCCGAATATGAGCAATGAATGAGAAATTACTTTTTTATACTCCTAATCAAAACAAAAATCCTTTCAGTTCCATTGCTTTTTGTTCATTTCTCAATTTACCGTAGGTTTGTAACTCTTAAAAAAAATTCATGTCAGTAGAAATAAAAGTGCCGCCGGTTGGCGAAAGTATCAGTGAAGTAACGCTTACAAAATGGATCAAAAAAGATGGTGAATGGGTTGACCGGGATGAAGTAATTGCCGAGTTGGAAAGCGAAAAAGCGACCTTTGAAATTAATGCAGAGAAAGCGGGAATTTTACATACGATTGCCAAAGAAGATGATACTTTACAAATTGGAGATGTAGTTTGCACGATTGATGATACTGCTGAAAAGCCTGCCGGGAAAGTTGAAACTCCAAAAGCTGAAACTCCAAAAGCTGAAACAGCGAAGCCGCAAGCGAAACAGGAAGCTCCGGAAGTAAAAGAGCCAAAAGTAATTACACCGGAAGAAAATCAGCCACGCAAAAAAGAAGATATAAAAGCTACTCCTGTAGCTGCCGCAATATTGGCCGATAAAAAAATTGATGTTTCAAAAGTTACTCCAACTGGTTCTCATGGAAAAATAATGAAGCACGATGTGCTGGATGCACTTGCCCATCCGGGAAGAGCAATTGGAAAAGAACTTTTCAGCAGGGAGGAAAAGAGCCAGAAAATGAGCAACCTGCGCCGCACGATCAGCCGCAGATTGGTGGAAGCAAAAAACAGTACAGCGATGCTCACCACTTTCAATGAAGTGGATATGAGTGCAATTATGGACCTTAGAGCGAAGTATAAGGAAACTTTTAAAAAAAACCACGAAGTGAATCTTGGATTCATGAGTTTCTTTACGAAAGCAGTTTGTTTTGCTCTTCAGGAATGGCCAACAGTCAATGCTCAAATTGATGGGGAAAATATTATCTATCATGAATATTGCGATATCTCGATTGCTGTTTCTTCTCCAAAAGGACTGGTGGTACCGGTGATTAGAAATGCAGAAAGCCTGAGCATGGCAGAGATTGAAAAAGAAGTAGCGCAACTTGCAGCAAAAGCAAGAGATAGCAAACTAACGATCGAAGAAATGACGGGAGGTACATTTACCATTACCAATGGGGGAGTTTTCGGTTCCTTGTTGAGCACCCCAATCATTAATATTCCTCAGAGCGCAATTCTTGGCATGCACAATATTGTCGAGCGTCCCGTTGCTGTAAAAGGCCAGGTCGTAATAAAGCCGATGATGTATGTCGCATTGAGCTATGATCATCGTTTGATCGATGGCCGCGAATCAGTTAGCTTTTTAGTAAGAGTAAAACAAATGCTCGAAAACCCCGAACAGCTTTTATTCGGCAAAGATCCTGTCAAAGCGCTTCTTCAGCTTTAAGGTGCAAAGAAGAAATTATTTTTATTTATGAAAAACGGTGAAGCATCTTCCTATAATAATGGAACACATGTTCACCGGTATTTGAATTATGCGAAGTCAATTCTTAATGAATATAATGGCGCCGAACCTTTTCATCTTTATTTAAAAAAATATTTTTCTGCAAATAAAAAACACGGTTCCAAAGACAGGAAACAAATCACTTCTCTTTGCTATGACTATTTTCGTGTAGGCTTTGGCGTTAGTTCTGAAATTTCTATTGATGAAAAATTACTGTTAGCAACTTTTCTTGTTGAAAAAAAGCCTTCAGCTTTTCTTGGGAAATTAGGACCTCACTGGAATGATCAAATAGATTTGGATATTTCTTCAAAAATAGAAATGGTAAAAGAAAAGTTTTCTATTGAAAAAATTTTTCCTTGCCGGGAAGAAGTCAGTAACCAAATAAATATTGAAGATTTCTGTTTATCATTTTTAATTCAGCCAAAACTGTTTATCCGGATAAGGCCTGGATATCGAAATATTGTTTTTGATAAATTAAAATCAGCGCAAATTTCTTTTGAAAAAATAACACAAAACGCTCTTGCTTTTTCTAACAATCAAAAAGTAAGCGATATAATTACAAAAGACCGAGAAGCGGTGATACAGGACTATAACTCGCAACAAACGCTGAATCTTTTAACATCACACATGAAAGATGAGATATCAGATATTTCCCTTTGGGATTGCTGCGCCGCCAGTGGTGGGAAATCTATTTTAGCGTTTGATTTATATAAAAATATTGAACTAACGGTAAGCGACACACGTAAAAATATCTTAGAGAATTTGAAAAAGCGGTTTACAAAAGCTGGCATTAAAAATTATCAGTCTTTTGTTTCCGATCTTTCCATTTCTCTTCCACAACGAAGTATTTTGGAAAAGCAGGATGTGATCATTGCAGATGTTCCTTGTTCCGGCTCAGGCACTTGGGCAAGAACGCCGGAACAATTGCATTTTTTTTCAGAAAAAAAGATAAAAGAATATGCCACTCTCCAACAAAAAATAGTTTCGCATGCAATTGAATTTTTGAAAGCAAATGGTTATCTGCTTTATATAACCTGTTCCGTGTTTAAAAAAGAAAATGAAGAAAATGTCGATTTTATTCAAAGAAATCTAAACCTGCAACTTATAAAAAGTCAATACCTGAAAGGTTATGAAATGGAAGCAGACACGTTGTTTGTTGCTTTGTTTAAAAAAACTTTTGCGGAATAAGAAATCCATTTATTTATTGCTTCGCTGCTGCCAAATTGGAAGAATGCGTTCCGAAAGGGAAACTCCTATTGCACGATCAATTTAAAACTTTCTTTACTTTTCCCATCCGTGAATTTCAAAATATACATTCCGTTTTCGAGGGGTTTTATCGCATTGAAATCGATTAGCTGAATAACATTTTCTTTTACCTCAATCCGTTTTGAAAAATACAGTCGTCCTAAAGCATCAAAAAGAGTGAAGGTAGCTGTTGCTGTTCGTTGTGGCTTTATTAATAACGTAAAATTATTTTTAAAAGGATTTGGGTAAACTTTTATAAAATTACTTCCTAAAATGGCAGGCGCGTTTTTTACAATCCTTTGTTGTAAAAGATCATCATAAGCCTTTTTAAAATCAGGAATTCCATACCCGATCCGGTTATCAGGATTGTCGAAAATACTGCTGCTTTTTTCAACAGCTTTAATTATTTCCATGTTTGAAAATTCGGGAAATGCCTGCCATAAACAGGTAACCAATCCGGCTAAATTTGGTGTGGCAAATGAAGTACCATTTCCCGAAACAACGGCTCCTGTTGTAGATGAAATTGCCGTCCCCGATCCAACAGAAGCGACATCCGGTTTTACTCTTCCATCGCTGGAAGGGCCATAGCTACTAAAACCGGCGGGCGTGCCTGAAGCATTTACTGCACCAACTGCAAGGATGCTATCTGCATCAGCAGGTGTAGTAATAAAATGCCAGTTGTTATCTCCTTCATTTCCCGCTGCTGCTAATACAATTATCCCTTTGCGTGCAGCCATTGTCGCAGCTTTCGCAATCATGGAAGTGCGGCCGTTCATATCGGCATATACATAATCAAAAACAGGATTATCGAATGTATCGTAACCAAGAGAAGTAGAAATTATATCAGCGCCGGCACTATCTGCCCGCTCGGCCGCCGCTATCCAGTACTGCTCTTCTACCGGAGATTCTGAGGAAACATCTTCAGAGCGGTAAAGCAGAAAATCAGCATTAGGAGAAGTTCCAATTAGCTGTCCTGGAAGGTTAGCAGCAATGATTGAAAAACACATCATCCCATGCTCATTATCTTCGTTTACACTACTTTCATTGTCAACAAAATCATGTGTATCAATTACCTGGTTTCTAATATTAACACTATCAAAAGCAGGCAATGATTTATAATGATAAAATCCTGCATCAATAATTGCAATCAGCATTCCTTCACCATGAAAACCTTTATTGTGCAAATATTCTCCATTGTGAATATGAACCTGGTCATAAGCATTTCCATACGCATAATAATTGGCAGCAACAGGCGGAGTCATTACAGAATTTATTGTATTTACCTGTTCATTAAATTTATCTCTTGCAAAAAAATGCTCTCTCTCATTTACACTGTTTGCTATTCGCTTTACCGGTTGTGTTTTCAATACAAAAGAAAAAGTATTAATCTTCTGAAGTGCAGCGGAATCAGTAGTTTCAACACATATTTGATTCAACCATTTCGATTGATCAAGTACACGAACATCCCCTATTGACTGAACACTATCAATATAACGGGGCACAACAGGAAGGTCTGTTTCGTCAACAGCGATGTGCTGTTTTGCTCTTCTTGCAATCGCTTTTGCAGATAAAAATGCGGAGGGATTATTTATAGAAAACGGAGTACCATTCTTGTCCTTAAATTTTACAATGTATTTGGAAAACTGGGCGGAAACACCCAGAGAAAAATTTGCTGTCAGTAAAAGCAATAAAAGTTTCTTTATCATAAAACGAAAAGTGATTTTAACCATTTCAATTTTATCATAAAGGCAAATTAAATGTTTCGGATTAATTGTGATCAATAATACTAAGCCTTTCGCCGAATCCTTTGTAAGTATTATCTACGGATTGAAATTCCCAATGAATAAAATCTTTATAAATCAATCCAATATTCTTAGCATATTTTTCAATGCTATAAGTTTTTTCGGCATAATCTGTTCCGGCAGTAACCGGATTTCCAGAAGAATCAGCGATCTCAAAAACAGTGATTGTATTTGGAAAATTATTCTTGCCGATAGTCAATGGAGAATCTGTATTTTGGTAAATATAATCCCAATCCTCTGTGAAAGTAGGATTTGCAAAAGCGTAAGATCTATACGGATCATAAGGCAAATAGCTATTCCCTTTCCATGAAAAACCTTCCCTGATTGGCATCATCAGTTTAATGAAACGGAGATTATCCTGGATGTATTCAAGCGATTTACTTGTCGGAACTGCTGTAAACACATTATCAATTTGCCACGATTGGGTGGAATCGGTACGTAACCAGCGGCTGATATTATACGCCTGTCTGCCCAAATTATCTGTAACCTGCTTGTCAACCCGGTATTGTGCCTGGTAATGAACTTCAACCGCTTTTACTCCAAAGTTCAGGTAAAAGATCGTTGAATCGAGGTCGTAAGTAATATATTTTCCAACCTGAAGGGGAAAGTAATCATTAATAGATTCTGAAGTGAAATTTGCATCCTCTTTTTTACAAGATGCCAGTAGCAGAACTATAAAGCAAGAACCGATAAAGTATTTGATCATAAAGAGTCGTAAAATGTTTTTGAAAAGGATCGAAAGAGCTTGTTTGGAATGGTTTAGACGGTTTACGCAATTATTTAAACGAACTAAAGCCTCTAAACAGCCTAAACCTTCTTCGTGACGTGGTGGAAAGTTTACCCTTCAACCATTGGTATTCTCTGAATAATTCCTCCACCTATAACATCATCGCCTTCATAAAAAACAGCGCTTTGTCCTGGTGCTATTCCTTTTACATTTTCATAAAAACGGACTTTTACCCCGTTTTCGTATGCAAATAAGTTGGAAAGTGCGCCTTTATCTTTATACCTGATTTTTGTAAGTGCTTCCATGCCTTCAGAAATGCCATCATATTTTATCCAGTTGATACCTTTTACCGTCATTTCACTTCCTTTTAAATCTTCTTCATCTCCAAGAACAATCGTATTTGTTTCAGGAATAATTTGGGTTACAAAAGCCGGTTTTCCCAAAGCAATATCCAGCCCTTTTCTTTGTCCAACCGTATAGAATGGATAACCTTTATGCGGTCCTAAAATTGTGCCGCTTTTATCGACAAAAAAACCACCTGAAACTCTTTCTTCCAGCCCTTCTACTTTTCTTTTCAGAAAACCGCGGTAATCGTTATCCGGCACGAAACAAATTTCATAGCTTTCATTCTTTTTAGCCAGTTCAGGATAGCCAAAATCAATGGCCATCTGCCTGATTTCAGTTTTACGGTACGTACCAAGTGGCAACAAAGTGCGGCTCAATAAATCCTGCTGTAATCCCCACAGCACATAGCTTTGATCTTTTGTTTCGTCAATTCCTTTTCTTACAAAATATCTTCCGTTTGTGTGCTGATGAATTTGTGCATAATGTCCGGTGGCTATAAAATCGCAGCCAAGCGCATCGGCCCTTTTTGAAAGGGCGCGCCATTTAATATGTGTATTACATAGTACACA
>JAICYZ010000184.1 GCA_025933935.1 Chitinophagaceae bacterium | reverse complement strand
AATAAAAATGAATACACAGTAGCGCTGGAAGGATTGGAAAAACATTGATAACTCTTTTTCTTAACCGACATCTGATCATCAACATTTCTATAAACTTCAAACATTTTATCATGAAAAAATCTATCAGTAAATCAGTCTTTTTATTATTTCTTCTGCCTGCTTTTATTTTTCTTACTCAAAACGCCGCTGCGCAGACATACAGCAGCAGTAAAACAATTTCAAAAAAAATGGGATTGGGCTTCAGGGTGGGACTAAATTATGCTAAAGTCAGTGGTGGCGCTGATTCCATTCAGTATCGTTATAAACCGGGATTGATGATTTCTGTATTTTTAGCGCCACCGACAACCGGCATTATCGGCTACCGCTCTGAATTATTGTATTCAAAACAAGGATTTGATTATACAAATCCGGAAGGGAAAACAGGAACCGTTTCAAACGATTACCTCATGCTTCCACAAATGATGACTTTGAACATTACCAAATACGTTCAGTTGCAGGCAGGTGCTTTTGCCGGTTATTTATTGAACACAAAAGATTCGAATCAACCAAAGCAAACAGGCACAACCAATGATGCGGCACAGACCGCATTAGACCTGATGAACCGCTTTGATTATGGAGCAGCAGGAGGCATAGAAATTCACCCGTTCAAGGGACTCATTTTGAATGCGAGATACAATATGGGATTTGCTAAATTGTATAAAGAGCAGAGCGACGTCGCTCAAACACTTCCGACGCCTTCTTTCAATCCATTGGCGCGCTACGAAAATATAGATACGAAAAATGCGGTGATTCAACTTTCTGTCGGTTATAGATTTTAATTGAAAAATAAATGATTTTAGAACCTCCCGCTCTTTTGCAGGAGGTTTTTTGCAAAACGGGATTAGCTTTTATTTATTCATTTACTGGTATTCATGAAACATGAATTAGTCGGCTTTTTCACTTGCTCTTTCTACAATCATTCGTTTCTCTTTCCAACCAAAAAGAAGAAATCAAGTTGCTACCGCAAGAAAGAAGGAAATCAAATCTGATCCTATTATTCAGAATACAAAATTTTGCTTTCTTAAAACCCTACAATCGATACTTATTAAGTATTTTTGGCGCAGATGAAACACTAATGATCCGGCATAGTAAAAAGGAACATTACAGGGTCCGATATCTTATTTAAAAAATCCGTTCATTAAATTAACTAAAGAAAAAATTTAAAGGCATCAATGCTTCGTAAAGCAAACTTCATAAGAATATTTTCAACGGGATTATTATTTTTCTGTTTTTTCAGTTGCAAGAACAATCATTCTGTAAAAGAAAAAGAAATTGTAAAAGCACCGGAGAAAATGGATGATCAGATTGCGGATAATATAAAAGCGGTGTTGCTTTTTGCCAACAATTCAAATGGAATTATTTATGATTCTACCAGGCTTTCAGAACTTAACCTGTTGAATTCTTTTTACGAAAAAAATAATTACCAGGGCATCTGGAGCAAAAAAGAAACCTGGAATCCTGTTGCTGATTCCATGTTTGAGTTCATTAAAAATTCCCGATATTATGGCCTGTTTCCTGAAGATTATCATTACAAGGAATTAGATACTTTACGTGCACAAATTGCCAATGATTCTTTGGTACGGATGGATGCCATTGCGTGGACAAAGGCAGACCTGATGCTGAGCGACGCTTTTATGAAAACACTTAAAGATTTAAAAGAAGGAAGACTGCTTCCGGACAGTGTTTCCATCGTTTCTAAAAATAATTATGCAGACTCTTTTTTTATTCCAAACCTCCAAAAAATTATTGAATCGAATTCCGTATCGCCGACCTTTCAAAATGCAGAACCGAGAGATAGCGCGTATATTTCGCTGAAAGCATTGCTGGTGAATTTTGTCGATAGCATGAATCCAAAAAAATATTTGTACCTGGATTATCCCTACAAAGACACAGTTGCTTTTTATAAAAAACTATATGAAAGATTGTTGCAATCAGGTTTTGGAAACAAAGAAATTGCCGCGCCTGACTCTGCACAGTTGAGTAATGAAGTAAAAAAATACCAGGCAAAACATAGACTCACTGTTGATGGGAAAGCCGGAGAAGGGACAGTTCGCGCTTTAAATTTTACAGACAACGAAAAGTTTAGAAGAATTGCGGTTACACTTGACCGTTATAAATCACTTCCCGAACTTCCTGAAACTTATATCTGGGTTAACTTACCGGGTTTTTACCTGAAGGTTTTTGATCACGATACCGTCGTTTTGGAATCAAAAGTAATTGTTGGAAAACCTTCCACGCCAACGCCTCGTCTTACTTCAAAGATTACCAATATGGTTACCTATCCCAATTGGACAATACCGGAAAGCATTATCAAAAAAGACATCCTCCCCGCTTTGAAAAATAATCCCGGATATCTCGCCAGCAAGGGTTTCAGCCTTGTTGATTCTCATGGTGAAACAGTGAATCCTTACACCGTAAACTGGTCAAAATATACAAAAGCCATTCCCTGGAAGATTGTGCAGGGGAGCGGAGATGATAACGCATTGGGTATTTTTAAATTCAATTTTAATAATCCATACAGTGTTTATTTACATGATACCAACCAGCGTTATTTGTTTCAAAATTCTCAGCGTGCATTAAGCCACGGCTGTGTCCGTGTGCAAAAATGGGAAGCCCTTGCATTTTATATTGCACAGAATGACAGCCTCGCTACAAAAGAAGGGGAACAACTTGCCTATAATACCGATTCGATAAAAACATGGATTGCAAATAAAGCGCGCAAAACAATTATGGTCAAAAAACGATTGCCTCTTTTTATAGAATATTTTACCTGCGAAGCAAAAAATAATAAGATCGTTTTTTACAATGATATTTATAATGAAGATCAGGTTCTCGAGCAGAAATACTTTGCAAACAAATAAAAGGATCAACTTTACATTTTAATAATTATGGGATTTACAGTAAAAGGAAATATTGTTGACATCGAATCAAAAGAAATATTTTCAGGAGAAGTTTTTATTGAGCAAGGTTTCATAAAATCAATTGAAAGAATCAGTAGTTATGAAAAAGAACTTCCTTATATAATTCCGGGATTCATTGATGCGCACGTGCATATCGAAAGCTCGATGCTGATTCCGGCTGAATTTGCAAAGCTGGCGGTGGTACACGGAACAGTTGCCACCGTCAGTGATCCACATGAGATCGCAAATGTATGCGGAATCAAAGGCGTGGAGTATATGATTGAAAACGGCAAAACCGTTCCTTTTAAGTTTCATTTCGGTGCGCCCAGTTGCGTGCCTGCAACGGTTTATGAAACGGCAGGTGCGGCTCTTGATGCGAATGCAGTAGATGAACTTTTATCGAGAAAAGAGATTTATTATTTGAGCGAAATGATGAATTTTCCCGGCGTTCTTCATCATAATGAAGAGGTTTTTGCAAAAATTGATTCTGCAAAAAATTATGATAAACCAGTGGATGGCCACGCACCCGGATTACGGGGAGAAGAAGCAAAAAAATATATAGAAGCAGGAATCAGCACCGACCACGAATGCTTTACAAGAGAAGAAGCGCTTGATAAATTAAAGTATGGAATGAAGATTTTGATTCGTGAAGGAAGTGCTGCAAAAAACTTTGAAGCTTTGATCGAGCTATTGAATGACCATGAAAATGACATCATGTTTTGCAGTGATGATAAACATCCGGATAGTTTGGTAAAAGGGCATATAAACGATTTATGTAAAAGAGCGGTTGCAAAAGGGATTGATGTTTTTAAAGTTTTGAAAGCAGCATGTATTAATCCTGTAAAGCATTATAAGATGGACGTTGGAATATTACAACCCGGTACGCCTGCTGATTTTATTGTTGTCGAAGATCTGAAAGATTTTAAAGTGATGGCGACGTATATAAATGGTGAATTGGTTGCAGAAAACGGCCGATCAAATATTAAAACTGAATCGTTGCCGATCATTAATAATTTTAATTGTTCTTTCCAAAATACAAATGACTTTAAAATCAAAACTTCCGATTTCCATGGTGAAATTATTGAAGCATTAGATGAACAATTAATTACAAACAAACTGGCGGTTGTACCAAAAGAAGAAAACGGATTTTATGTGAGTGATCCTGAAAGAGATATTTTAAAAATAGTTGTGGTAAACCGTTATAAAGATGCTCCGGTAGCAAAAGCATTTATAAAAAATTTTGGTATGAAACACGGCGCCATCGCCTCTTCTGTCGCACATGACAGTCATAATATTATTGCTGTTGGAGTGGATGATAAAAGCATTGCTGATGCTGTAAATCTCGTTATAAAAGCCAAAGGTGGGGTGAGTGTGGCAGACTATTCCAATCCGGATTTGAACCTTATTTTACCATTGCCGATTGCCGGATTAATGAGTAACGAGAATGGTTATAAAGTAGCAGAAATGTACACGAAGATTGATGCCGCTGCAAAACAATTTGGCTCAACATTATCTGCACCATTTATGACTTTGTCATTTATGGCTTTGCTGGTCATACCGCATCTAAAACTAAGTGATAAAGGATTATTTGACGGAGATAAGTTTCAATTAGCAGGTACTGAAAATTGATTACTGCTGCCATATTTCTACAGCAAACTTGGAAAAAAGAAATCAGCCTTATTTGTCCGCTTACTATTGTAAATATTAATTGACTCACAAAAAAACCGTCAAGATTTACCTGTAGAATTGTCTTTGTATCTACAACGGAATTATTGATAAATCCTCGGCTCATTTTTACTTTACTGCATTTGAGAAGCCGCCGGAATTTCTACTGCAACAGGCGCCGCAGCAGCTTTCACTTTTGAAATATTTGTAGCAACTCCGATGCTATGATAAAAATGATAACTGGCATTTTCGGTAACAGCAATTCGGTATTGAGAATTAATTAATACATAAACAGCATCTTGAATATTTACCTGCAGGCCCACTCCTACGGGCATAAATGCAGCAAAATACTTTTTGTACTTACTCGTCCCAACCCCTAAATCAATGAAAGGAACCACCCAATATTCATCAGTTAATAATTTCAGATTAACAGATGCAGTTGTTTCTAGCAATAAATTTTTTTTAGCAAAAGGAGCTACATTCTGAATCGGATAGTCAACAGAAGAACCACCTAAAGTAGCGATGAAATCTGCATAATTACTTAATCCGCTAATATAGTTAATTGCAATTCCGGGATTCATCCTGGATGTTTTAAAGAAATTATGTTCCTTGAAAACACTTACAATGCCCATGGATCGTATATCGGAAGCTGTTTTGAAATCATTTAGAAAAAAACTGAGGCCAAACGCATGTCCTTTTTTATAGGAATTCTCTTGTGCAAAAGCAGAAGTGAGCAAAGCGGTGAAAAATAATAACAGGAATATTTTTTTCATAAAAAGATTAGTTTATTTAACAAAAATAATCGGATAACCGGAAATCAGAAAAAATTAATTACGAATGATAATCCTTCAGTAATTCGACCTTCACTTTTGTAATTCCGTACCTGATAAAGCCTAGTTTTCGGGCGGCAGTTTGACTCACGTCCACTAATCGTTTGCTCTTTCGGCTTAAGCGGTCATTTATTTTAAGAATCACCCATTTTTTGTTTTTGAGATTCGTCACTTTTATCCATTTATTCAACGGAAAAACATTGCAGGCGGCGGTATACTTTTCGTGACGATATTTTTCTCCGGAAGCAGTAGAACGGGCAAGAAATTTATCAGCATAAAAACTGGCAGTGCCGTATTTTATTTTTCTTTTTCGTGAATTACGAGTTGACCCCTGATGTAACTTTTTTACAGTAGGTTTTTGACCCGCAAAGCCCGGTTGAAAAACAAAAAATACAATAATGAGAATAAAGATTTTTACAAATAGTGCTTTCAGGCGGAATGATTTAAAAATTAAATATAGAAAACAAAATAACAGAATAAATAAAAAAGGGGCCGGATAAAAATCCACCCCTGTTATAATCCAATATCCTATGAAAAACCGAGTTTAAACTGCTTTCGCAGTTCTTAATATTTTTATAGCTTTCGCTTTTTGTTAGTTACAATTTGAAAAGATCCTTTGTCAATCTTTCTACATCCTAGACCGTATTAGACTGTAAAACGTTGCATTCGTTTAATTATTTTTCAAAAGAAAATAAAAAAAAGGGGCCGGATGGAAATCCACCCCTGTTATAATCCAATATCCTATGAAAAACCGAGTTTAAACTGCCTTTGCAGTTTTTAATATGTTTATGGCTGTCACCACGTTGATTTAAAATTTGCTGAATATTGGGTGAAATTTTGTTTTTTATATACTTCATCACCAAAATATTTCAAAATTATTTCTATCTCCTTCGGCTCCATGAACCCCGGTATCGCCGCCGGCATTTTTTGGAGGTCAGGAAAAATTACGGTGTTGGGGAATTCCACTTGTCCCTGGGTGAGATATAAAGCAAAATCATTTATCTTATCCTTGCTATTGTAATCATATTTTTTATTATCCCATTGCACAGCTTCTTTCGTTTCGGCATTTACTTTTACAGCGTAAAAATGCGTATTAATATATGAAATGACTTTTGGGTTCGTATAAGTTTTTTTATCCATTACTTTGCACCAATAACACCAATTCGTATAAAGGTCAATTATTACCGGTTTAGGCTCGCTTTGCATTTTCACATTTAGTTCTTCCACAGTTAACCAATTTATTTTTTCTTTATCAGTTGGTTTAACTTTGGCGAAAGAAAAAAGACACAAAACCGGAATTAAAATAAGAAACCATTTTTTTTCCATAAATAGTAAACGACCATTATTGGATTTTATTTTATTTTTTTAAAAATAATTTTTATTAACCTTAATTTTTCTCATGAATAAGATAATTGTAGCCATTTCCGGAGCCAGTGGTTCTATTTATGCAAAAATTCTGTTAGATAAGCTTTTTTTAATAAAATCCCAATGGATGGATCTCGGAATAATAATCACAGATAATGCCAAAATGGTATGGGAAACTGAAATAGGCGATAAAAGCTATGAGGATTACCCAACAAAATATTATGATAAAAATGACTTTATGGCTCCTTTTGCTTCAGGTTCTGCTAATTATAATATCATGATCATCGTACCATGCAGCATGGGAACCGTTGCCCGTATTGCCTCAGGCATTTCAGACGATCTGATTTCAAGGGCGGCTGATGTAATATTAAAAGAACGAAGAAAATTAATTTGCGTGGTAAGGGAAACTCCTTATAATTTGATTCATCTGAACAACATGGAAAGTATTACACGCGCCGGAGGAATTATTTGCCCGGCATCACCTTCTTTTTACAGCAAACCAAAAACAATTGAAGAAGCAGTATCAACCGTGATAGACAGAGTAATCCATTTGGCAGGATTAGAAATTGATTCATTCAAATGGCAGGAATAAAAAAGCACTTCGAAAGAAGCGCCTTTTTAAACAAAATGAAAATATTTATCTTAAATCCACTACTTCTACATTTGGATATTTTTTAGCATCAAAAACAAAAAACGATTCTGGAAGATTGGTATTTGTTTTCATTCCGGTAATCGTATAAATATAGCGATTACCATTTT
>JAICYZ010000441.1 GCA_025933935.1 Chitinophagaceae bacterium | reverse complement strand
GGGAAGCGGAGTAATGGGAAGCAGGATCGCTTGTTTGTTTGCAGGAATTGGTGTGAAGGTTTTACTGCTTGATATTGCTGCACCGGAGAGTAAAGATCAAAAAAGCAAAAATAAAATTGTCAACGATGCACTTGCTGCAGCCGTAAAATCTTCGCCTTCTCCGCTTTATTCCAAAGAGAATCTTAAGAATATTTCTACCGGAAATTTTGAAGATAATATGAAAGATATTGCTTCATGCGATTGGGTTATTGAAGTGGTAGTTGAAAGGCTCGATATTAAAAAACAGGTTTTTGAACAGGTTGAAAAATTTAGAAAGCCGGGCACCCTTATCACTTCCAATACTTCTGGCATTCCAATTCATTTAATGGCAGAGGGAAGAAGTGAAGATTTTAAAAAACATTTTTGCGGAACACACTTTTTTAATCCGCCACGATATTTAAGGTTGCTGGAAATAATTCCAACAGAATTTACTGATCCGGAAGTGGTTGATTTTTTATTGCATTACGGCGATTTGTTTTTAGGAAAAACAACCGTTTTGTGTAAAGACACTCCTGCATTTATTGCTAATAGAATCGGTGTTTTCAGTATCATGTCGATCTTTCATATAATGGACAAACTGGATCTGAACATTGACCAGGTAGATGCATTAACCGGCCCAATTATCGGCCGCCCAAAATCCGCAACTTTCCGTACTGCAGATGTTGTTGGGATTGATACACTGGTAAAAGTGGCAATCGGTGTAAAAGAAAATTGTCCCCATGACGAAGCGAAAGAAATTTTTACGATTCCAGAATGGTTGCAAAAAACGGTCGATAATAAATGGCTGGGTGACAAAACAGGTCAAGGATTTTTTAAGAAAATGCCACCAACCCCTAAAGGGGAGAAACAAATTCTCACTCTTGATCTGAAGACCTTTGAATATGTGCCAAGGCAAAAACCAAAATTTGCAACGATTGAAACTGCAAAGCCAATTGACGATCTCAAACAAAGAATAAAAGTTTTATCAAAAGGAACTGATAAGGCTGGAGAATTTTATCGCCTCTTTCATTATTCACTTTTTTCTTACGTCTCCAACAGGATTCCCGAGATCAGCGATGAGATTTACAGAATTGATGATGCGATGAAAGCGGGGTTTGGATGGGAAATTGGTCCTTTTGAAACATGGGATATTTTAGGAGTGAAAGAAACGGTTGAAGCGATGAAAAAAGCAGGTTATGAAGTGGCTGATTGGGTGAAAGATTTTATTGCAGAAGGAAACACTTCTTTTTATAAAGTTGAAAACGGAAAACGTTTATACTTTGACGTTACTTTCAAAAAATATTTGCCTTTGCCTGGAGCCGATTCATTTATTATTCTCAGTGATCTTAAAGAAAAAACAGTTTGGAAAAACAACGCCTGTCATTTGTACGATTTAGATAATGATGTGGTGGGATTAACATGGAATACCAAAATGGGAAGTATTGGCGGTGAAGTTTTGGAAGCGATCAATAAATCCATTGCTATCGCTGAAGAAAAATATAAAGGTTTGGTGATTGCCAATGAAGCGCCACAATTCACTGCCGGTGCTAATATCGCAATGATGTTTATGCTGGCTGCTGAACAGGAATATGATGAACTGGACGTGGCGGTCCGGTTGTTTCAGAATACTACAATGCGAATCCGTTATTCTTCGATTCCTGTTGTGGTGGCGCCTCATGGACTTACTCTTGGCGGCGGTTGCGAAATTTGTTTACATGCAGATAAAGTGCAGGCTGCGGCAGAAACTTAT
>JAICYZ010000030.1 GCA_025933935.1 Chitinophagaceae bacterium | reverse complement strand
TTTGATATACTTTTCAAGCACATTAATTGCCGGCTGTTCATCATCTATTATTACGCATTTAATCATGGCATCAATATTTAACGGTTAGTTCAAAGATGTACAAATTATCTTCTTTCCTGTTTTTCATTTCATATTTATTCTTAAAGGCCACGTCCAGTCGCTTTTCCAAATTCGTTATTCCTATATGAGATGAGGAAAACTGCATATTGCTCTTTTTTATTTTGTTCCGGCAATAAAAATATACTTCCTCTTTTTCTAAAGCTACCCGAATGGTCAATGGGTTTTCAGGGTCTTTAAGGTCACCGTACTTAAAAGCATTTTCAACAATAGTAATAAAAGAAAGTGGAGGAACCATCTGTCCGTCTAATTCACCCTCTACATGGTATTCAATAGTTTTGCTTTTGCCAAAACGGAGGTTGTTAATATCAATCAATGTTTGCAAATGTTCCAGTTCTTTTTTGACAAGAACTTTCCCGCTTTCAAATTCAAGCGCCTCTAATGAATACCTCATAATGGATGAAAGTTTTAAAATGTTTTCAGCAAGTTCCGGTGAATAATCCATGGCTTCAGAGAAAAGCGTATTAAGGGTATTATGAAGAAAATGGGGATTGATTTGTGAACGCAAAAAAGCATGTTCAAACTGTAATTTTTCCTGCTGTGCCTTAAATTCCTGGTGTTTAAGAATAGCGTTTTCAAGTTCTTTCTGAGATTTTTCCTGCTGTAGTAAACGTAGCGCCTGCTCTTTCTTAAAAGATTGCCTGATGTAAAAATAAAGTAGTGCATAAGCAAAAAAACGTACATAGCCTAAAAGCGCTTCCTGTATAAATGGTTTAAATTTTGTGGACGTGTAAACAACAATACCGGCAGATGGAAGCAGAAAAAAAATATAGCCATATCCTACTGATCCCATTACAATAAAAACGATAAAGAAAGAAGCAATGCTCCATAATACTCCTTTCTCTTTATAAAGATGAAGACAATAGATACTTATATAAAATGTAATGCAAAAAGGAAGTGAATAGGAGATTACACCTATTATCGTAATATCAGGCTTGGTAAGCCGGGCTGCTGCGAAAAGGAAAATTGAATACATCAACCACGCGGTAGTATGCAACAAAATCATTTTCAATTTTTTACTTTGCAGTGGAATAAGCGTATTCTTTTATTATTCGTGAATCAATACGTGGTTTTTATATAATTCATAGAATAAATTTACAACAGCAGGCAGGAAGGATTTACCAATACAAAATTTAATAATTCTGTAAGTGTATCAAGTATAGGTATAAGCCTAAATCCTGTAAATAAACTTAATTTCAATTCAAATGTTTCCTTTAACCAAACAAGGTCTTCCGGTTTTCCTTCAATCAAATCAACCATTTTAAATGCTTCTTTATCATACCGCTTTCTGCCAGGCGATAATCTGGAATTGAAAATTTCAGGTTTGGATTTGCTCAATCAAAACACGGGTATAATTAATTATGGCAATAGTTATTCGTACACTCATGGAACGGTTAATTTGTTACACCAATACTTTATGGCGACCTTAAGTTTTTATCCAAGGAAATTTGGAAAAAAGGAAAGCAAGAAATAATTTACCCTCTTTGAAAGAAATTTCCTTCAACGATACAGGAAAAGGTTTGTGGGTCTTTCTATCGCTCTCGTCAATCGAAGTTTTACACTTAGAAATAAGCAGCATCTAATTGTAAGTCAATAACCTTTTTTATATTAAACTTTGGCAGAGAGCGCGAACAGCACGAGGAGTGGTAAAACAAGAAACGTGTTTATTCCAAGGTTTGTTCACTGTCTTACCAATTTCTTTGCCTATTCAGCTACCTTCCCTGCTTTAGATTTTTCTATCGCCATCATCTCATCCATGGCTAAAGCAGAATGTGAGTAGGCTGCACCGGCTCTCATTTCTGCGGCTACCCAAACGGCTTCCATTATTTCTTCTTTCGTGCAACCTTTTCTTACAGCTTGTTCGGTATGGCTGTGAATACAGTAAGGACATTGAGTAGTATGTGCAACCGCAATCGCAATTAACTGCTTTGTTTTTTCATCCAAAGCGCCAGCTTTAAAAACGGTTCGGCTAAAATTACGCCATGCATCCATTATTTCAGGAGTCGCTTTCGCTCTTAATTGTGAGTTTTCGGGTGTGGGCACTGAATACAATTCTTCACTTTTCATAATGCTTTTGTTTATGGTTAATATATATTTTTCAAAAAATTACAACTCCTGTATCTGCCGTATCATTTGATTGGTAAATCCCCATTCATTATCATACCAGGCCATTATTTTACACAAATCGCCATCCACTACACGGGTCATTTCTGTATCCACAATGGCAGCAAAAGTGCTTTGAATAATATCGGTAGAAACCAACGGTTCTTCTGAAACAAAGACAACTTTTTTGTACCTGTCTGTTGCTGCTTCTTCTTTCAAAATCTGGTTAATTTCTTCGGCAGATGTATGCCGTTCTGCAACGAAAGTAATATCGGAGATAGAACCAACTACTACCGGTGTACGAATAGAAATTCCATCAAACTTTCCTTTATATTGAGGTAATGCTTTGGTGGTGGCAATTGCTGCTCCGGTTGTAGCCGGCACCAGGTTCATCGCTGCTGCCCTTCCCATCCTTGGCTTTTTCTTTGACGGGCCGTCTACCAGGCCTTGTGAAGCAGTATAGGCATGAGTGGTATTTAAAATCGCCTTTTTGATTCCAATTCTTCTCCCCATAATTTCGATCAGGGGGCTGATGTTATTGGTGGTACAACTTGCACATGAAAAGATCGCTACTTTCCCATCCTGTGTGTTTACCCCGTGTACAATTGTTGGCGTGTCAACGCTTTTTGTTGGCCCTGAAATAACCACATGTTTCGCTCCCGCATGAATGTGTTTTTCCGCATCTTCACGGTTGGTAAAAAGGCCGGTACTTTCGATCACCGTATCTACCTGCAGGTCTTTCCAGGGTAAAGCTGCCGGATCTTTTATCGATAAATACTTTATCTTTTTATCACCAACATTCAATGTATCGCCGTGCTCGCTTACTTCTTTATTATAAATGCCATACACGCTGTCGTATTTTAAAAGATACGCTGCATTGTCAAGGGTCATTAAATCATTGATTGCTACTACTTCCAGGTCAGGCGCATCCATGATCACTTTCAAAGAAGCTCTTCCGATTCTGCCAAAACCATTTATTCCTATTTTCATTTTAATTAAGATTAATTCTTTAAAAAATAGCAGCCGGTTTTAGCAATAAGAAAAATAAAAAGTTATTAAGCCATTTGCTTTTTCTTTTTTGAATCAATTGCTTTTAACAATGAATCATAGGCCTTATTAAATTTCTGAACCCCTTCTTCTTCCAATTTTTGAGTAATGTCATCTATGTTGATTCCATTTTCTTTTAATTGATTCAACTCCTGTTTTGACTGAACCAGGTTATTTTCTAAATCATCCACCGCTTTCCCATGATCTCTAAACGCCTCGATCGTTTCCAGAGGAAGTGTGTTGATTGTATCTGGTCCAATCAGCGCTTCCACATACTTTACATCACTGAAAGAAGGATCTTTTGTACTGGTGCTTGCCCACAAAACTTTTTGTTTTCTTGCTCCTTGCTTTTCCAGGTTTCTGAAACGGTCGGCAAAAAAAACATCTTTAAAAATCTGGTAAGCTTCTTTTGCTGAATCAATTGCTATTTCCCCAACAAGCTTATCCAATTTTTTTTCTTTCAAAACCGGATCCAGCATGACATCAATTCTGCTTAGAAAAAAACTTGCAACTGAGGCGATGTGATCTATTGGTTCATTATTTTTCAAACGTTCTTCCAGCCCTGAAATATAAGCCTCTGTTACTTCCCTATAACGCGGTAATCCGAATAATAAAGTGATATTAATATTGATTCCTTCTTTAATGCATTTTTTGATAGCTACAAGGCCCTCTTTGGTTCCCGGAATTTTTATCATTACATTTTTACGGTCAACAGCTTTCCAAAGTTGCCGCGCCTGGTTGATGGTTCCTTGCGAATCATTCGCCAGATGTGGCGACACTTCGAGGCTTACAAAACCATCAGTGCCTTTTGCCTTATCATAAACCGGTTTTAAAATATCCGCCGCCCGCTGAATATCATTTACCGCAAACCCAAAGAATATTTCTTCGTTATTTTTTCCTTCTGCAGCAAGTGTGCGGATATCTTCATCATAGTCAGAACTGCTGTCAACTGCCTTTTCAAAAATGGAAGGATTGGAAGTAATTCCCGTAAGGCCATCTTCATCTATCAGTTGCTGAAGTTTGCCGCTGTCCATTAATTCACGATCAAAAAAATCGAGCCAGATGCTTTGCCCTAAATCATGAATGCTTTTTACATTATTCATTTGTGCTTTTTTTATTTTTTTTAGAATGCCTTTAAAATCTCAAAGGATATGCCATTCATCAGCGCTCCAAAAGAGAATTTTAAAAGTTTTTCGAGGGTTAAAATTACGCAATAAAAAATAAAGAAGTTTTCTAATAAAGAAAAAATACACTTTTTACTTTTTGCATATCCTTGGCAGTCTGGGGAGAAATAACCAGCAACGAAACAAATAAAGAAGTTTCTGTTTCTACGAGAAAAAATAAAATAACAGGAATTGTATGATAGCCGGATGACAGGAATTTAATTTTGCTTTCAGCAAACAAACAAATAACTCCCATTCGTTTTCATATGGAATAAAAGGAATTCGTATTTTTATTTCTTAACGAAATAAATCAAGACCAGCATCAGGAAATAATTATTATGAACAGAAGAAACTTTCTTAAAAACGGAACGCTTGCCAGCTTTGGCTTGCCGGCAATCATCGGCACTTCTAATTTAGAAAAAATCGTCGCTGATAAAGAACAGTCTGAATCAGATAAAGATGAAGATCTAATGGAAATAACTATTGCCGCGTTGCAGGAGAAAATGAAAAGTGGTAGGCTTACTTCAAAGTCAATCACCGAATGGTATTTAAACAGAATTGCAAAAATTGATAAAAGCGGCCCGGCCATCAATAGTATTATCGAACTGAATCCGGACGCCCTAAGCATAGCCGAAGCGATGGATGATGAAAGAAAAAATGGTAAAGTAAGAAGTGCACTTCATGGCATTCCTGTTTTAATAAAAGATAACATTGACACCGGTGATAAAATGATGACAACCGCCGGGTCTTTGGCGCTGCTGGGAAACAAAGCGTCTAAAGATGCATTTATCGTGAGCCGGCTCAGAGAAGCCGGTGCGGTCTTATTAGGAAAAACAAACCTGAGTGAATTTGCCAATTTCCGTTCTACTCTTTCTACCAGCGGATGGAGCAGCCGCGGCGGACAAACAAAATGCCCGTATGTTTTGGATCGCAATCCTTCCGGTTCCAGTTCCGGTTCCGGATCGGCAGTGACAGCGAATCTTTGCACTGTTGCCATCGGAACAGAAACAAATGGATCAGTGGTAAGCCCGGCATCAGTGAACGGGCTGGTAGGTATTAAACCAACAGTTGGATTATGGAGCCGTTCGGGCATCATTCCGATATCTGCAACCCAGGACACCGCCGGACCAATGGCGCGGACAGTAACAGATGCAGCCATTTTATTATCACATCTTACAGGCGTTGACCAAGAAGACACTGCTACATTTAAAAGCAAAGGAAAAACACAAAAAGATTATTCCCTGTTTTTAACAAAAGATGGATTAAAAGGCAAACGGCTTGGTGTTGAGAAATCTTTTTTTAAAGGAGGAAATCCGGATGTAATTGCCTTGTTGGAAAAAACAATTGAACTGCTTAAAGAAAACGGAGCAACAGTTGTGGAGGTGGAAATTTTAAAAAAATTAAGTCCTGCGCAAAAGGGCGAGTATACGGTGCTGCAATATGAATTTAAAGATGGCTTGAATAAATATCTATCTAAGGCAAATGCGCCGGTGAAATCATTGAAAGAAGTGATTGAGTTTAATGATCAACATCTAAAAGAAGCGATGCCTTATTTTAAACAGGAAATTCTGATAAGCTCAAATGAAAAAGGCGATTTGAACAGTAAGGAATATAAAGACGCTCTTGAAAAAGTATTGTCGTCAAGGAAAATTATTGATGAACTAATGCAAGAAAATAGACTCGATGCTCTGTGTGGAGTTACCAATGGATTAGCATGTTGTATTGATTTGGTAAACGGCGATTACGATACCGGATTTTCATTTTCTTCACCTGCTGCTATGGCCGGATATCCGCACATAACCGTGCCAATGGGATTTGTTCACGATCTGCCCATTGGCTTCTCGTTTTTTGGAACAGCTTATGAGGAGCATGCATTAATTAAAATGGCTTATGCATTTGAGCAGGCTTCTTCCAAAAAGCGAAGCGAGCCTCGTTTTATTGAAACAATTATGCCATCGGTTAAATAATTTTCGAATCGCTGTAGATCAGAGATTATTCTTGCAAAAATAAATCCGTATAAAGTTTGCTTCCTGGTTTTACCGCATATTTTTCGAGATCAGTAATTCCTTCTTCAGCTAAAACAGTTTCATCAATGAAAGAGTTGCCTGTACAAGTTGCTGAAGAGCGTTGCAAGATGTAGAATGCAGTGTCGGCAATGATTTCAGCAGTTCGGCTCATATTAATCAACGCTTCTCCGCCTAATAAATTTCTCACCGCTGCCGTAGCAATTGTGGTTCGCGGCCATAAAGTGTTTGCGGCGATATGATACTTTTTTAATTCGCCTGCTAAGCCTAAAGCAATCATCGTCATGTTGTATTTACTCATCGTATAAGCGACGTGATTTGTCAGCCATTTTTGATCAAAATTAAGTGGAGGTGAAAGATTTAGAATGTGTGGGTTGGAGCCGCTTTTCAAATACGGGATACACGCTTTGCTTACAAAAAAAGTTCCTTTCACGTTAATATCATACAACAGATCAAAGGCTTTTTGTTCTGTTTTCTCAACGGGAGTCAAAGAAATTGCAGACGCATTATTTATTAAAACATCAATTCCTCCAAAAGCTTCCACGGCTTTTTCTACCGCATTTTTTATCTGATCTTCAAAGCGGATATCACATTGAACTGCCAGCGCTTTTCCGCCGGCTTGCTCTATTTCATTTGCTGCACTAAAGATCGTGCCTCCAAGCTTTGGATTTTCTTCAATCGACTTGGCAACTACTATAATATTTGCCCCTTCTTTTGCAAGCCTCACTGCTATTGCTTTTCCAATACCTCTTGAAGCGCCTGTGATAAAAACCGTTTTGCTTTTGAAACTCATTTTAAATCATTTTAATCTCTATTTCAGAAATGTAAGATAAAACTTAAAAAGAAACTAATTCTGATTCGTTACGCAATCTTGTTAGAAAAGGTCATTATATTCGTTGCAAATCAATTGCTTATTTAAATTTAGATTTCAATTGCTTATGCAGAAAATACCCTTAAACAAAGAACGATTTTATTCCCTTGATGTTTTTCGTGGAGCTACTGTTTGTCTCATGATTTTGGTAAATAATCCCGGAAGCTGGTCAAATATTTATGGGCCTTTGGAACATGCCGCGTGGCATGGCGTTACCCCTACAGATTTGGTTTTCCCATTTTTCCTTTTTGCTGTTGGCAATGCAATGGCGTTTGTAATGCCGCGTTTGCAGTCAGGCGGTACTTCCGTGTTTTGGAAAAAAGTGATTAAAAGAACGCTGCTCATATTTTTAATCGGCATTTTTCTCAATTGGATGCCTTTTGTAAAGTGGGACAACAACAGCCTTATTTTTAAGCCATGGAGCTATATGGATGCAGCAGGAAATGCACAGGGAATCAGGATCATGGGTGTTTTGCAACGAATTGCGTTGGCATATTTTTTCGCCTCGGTTATTATTTATTATTTAAAGATCCGCGGTGCTTTTGTCGCATCCTGTGTTTTACTTCTTGGCTATTGGGCATTATGTGTGGCAGGCAACCCAGCCGATCCTTTTAGCATTTACGGATGGTTCGGAACTGATATCGATCGTGCTGTTTTAGGAGATGCGCATATGTATCACGGTGAATGGCGAAATGGCCGACCCTTGGTCTTTGATCCGGAAGGGTTGATGAGCACTTTTGGGGCCATTGTACAAGTCATCTTTGGATATTTTGTAGGAGACTATATTATCAAAAAAGGGAAAAATGCAGAAATGATTAATGGCCTGTTTGTAGCCGGCGCCGTTTTTCTTTTTGCGGGATATGCATGGGACATGGTTTTTCCGATCAACAAAAAGATCTGGAGTAGTTCTTATGTCGTTTATACGACCGGTATGGCGATGTTGATACTTGCAGTCATGGTTTATTTAATAGAAATAAAAAAACACAAAGGCTGGCTTTCCAAATTCTTTGATGTGTTTGGGAAAAACCCGCTTTTTATTTTTGTATTAAGCGGCTTCCTGCCACGCTTACTGGGACTGATCAGAATCCCTGCAGGCATTAATGAGAATGGAAAACAACTTTATGTTTCTCCGTTTACCTGGTTTTATGAACATGTTTGTAAACCATTATTTCCGGAAAATCTCAACAATGGCTCCCTGCTATATGCTCTCTGTATGATCACTTTTTATTGGCTTATTGTTTATTGGATGGATAAGAAGAAGATCTATATTAAAGTATAACTTTATCAGGCAAAGAAATTTTGCAAAGTAAATTCCTTTATTTCAATCGCATCTTTTTGAGCATTTATTGCATCGCCGATTATAAGATCATCAAATGCATCCGGATATCTTGGTGCAATCGCATAATCCGAAAGCCGTATTGAAGGTTCAATGATGCTATTGAAAGAATTATTAATTGCAATGCATAAATTCAGTAAAGATTGTAAATCGTGAGTTTTAGGAAAATTAATCAATCTGGAAACCAGATAAGCTTTCATATATTTTCCGCTGCTTGTTGTGCATGAAAACAACACGCATCAACAGGAATCTCTTTTGAAAGCAAATTATTTAATTACCAACAAATCACTTTCTGCTTTTCTAAACCATTTTTCAAACTCTTTCATAAACAAGCTTTCCAGTGGTGACTGCCTCTTTACCAATATTCACAACTTCCCGCATCCCTTGTTTCAACTCAGAAGGTGTGAACACAAAAACATCCAAACCGTTTTGAGGATATGTATTAATGCATCTACGCACTTCACGGTTTCTGTCTAACTTTCTTTTGTTAGTTTCTTTCACAATAAACAAATCAACATCACTTTCGGATTTTTGCCTGGCATTTGCATAAGAACCAAACAAATAAATTTTTTCAGGTTTGTAGCCGGAAACAATTTCTAAAATCAATGCATCGATTTGTTCTGCGTTCATTTTTTTTATAATTTTTTTTAAATCACAATCTACAAATTAATCAACTTAACGGCATCCTTCGCAAAATATGTTGCAATTAAATCTGCGCCTGCTCTTTTGATAGAAGTGAGGCTTTCAAGAATTGCTTTTTCTTCATTGATCCAGCCCATTTTTGCGCCTGCTTTTATTAATGCATATTCGCCACTGACATGATAAGCACTAACGGGGATCTGTACATTATTTTTTACTTCGCGGATAATATCGAGGTAAGCCATTGCCGGCTTTACCATCACAATATCAGCGCCTTCTTCTTCGTCCATCAAAGCTTCTTTCACTGCTTCAATCCGATTCGCATAATCCATCTGGTATGTTTTTTTATCACCAAATCCGGGAGCTGAATCTAATGCATCTCTGAACGGACCATAAAAGCATGAAGCATATTTGGCGCTGTAAGCCATAATACCGGTTTTGGTAAAATTATTTTCTTCCAGTGCTTTCCGAATCGCAAAAATTCTTCCGTCCATCATATCGCTGGGAGCTACAAAATCTGCTCCTGCTTTTGCATGACTCAGACTCATTTTTACCAACGCCTCCACTGTCTGATCATTTACAATTTCTCCATTTTCTACGATTCCGTCATGACCGTAAATCGAATAAGGATCGAGCGCAACATCCGTCATTACTATCATTTCAGCCACCGCGTCTTTAATTGCTTTGATACTTCTTTGCATTAAGCCATCCGGATTCCACGCTTCCTTTCCTGTGTTGTCCTTTAAATCATCAGGCGCTTTTACAAACAACAAAACACTTTTAATTCCCATGCTCCACAATTCTTTTACTTCTTTAACTGTTCCATCAATTGAACGACGAAAATAGCCGGGCATAGATGGAATTTCAAATTCAACATTTTCACCTTCATCGATAAATAAAGGCAAAATAAAATCGCTGGGTTTAAGAATGGTTTCTGCAACAAGGCTTCTTATTGCAGATGATTGACGAAGAATTCGTGGACGATGAATTTGATACATTGTTATAAATCTTTAAGGGATTCAGGATTTCTGTTTGTATTAAAAACTCTTAAAATAAAATCAGTATTTTCTACTATTTGAAAAATAATTACGAATGGAAATATATTCACTTTTACGTCGCCGATATTATTATCATGCGGAATGAAACGGTAAAAATGAGGCGCTTGAGATAACTTAAAAAAAGTATCCTCTACCGATTTCAAAAATCTGTCGCCAAGGCCGGTCGATTGCTTTTCATAATAGTCATAAGCATCATCCATTTCCTGATAAGCAGTTTCTGAAACTTTTAATTGGTAACTCATTGCCTTTTATTTCTGATCAATCTAAATGCTTTTTCAGGTGTATAAGTTGTTTCAGGATGAGCTAACATCTTATCCCTGATCCTATGAAATTCTTCCATTTCCTGCTGAGAGTATTCAGGTGCATCATTATATTCATTTGCCAAGGCGATCATCAAACTCATCAGCTTTTCATCTGCATTCTCAATTATCTCTTTTAATACTTCTTTTTTATCAGCAAGTACCATCATAACTTATTTTTTACAAATTTACCTGAAATTTCAATCATTACTTCTGATGTCAGATGTGAGGATGTCTGATTTATGTAAACAGCAATTACAATTTTATAATTTTGGAACTATTTGCATTTGTTTTAATTGTCTTTTCCGTTGCTGCAAAAATCGCCGTAAGTTGGTTTGCCTCGTCGATTAATCTGTCAACTTCAATTCCGTGTTTTATTTCCGCCTCTTTGACCACTTCAAGCCAGTAGTGACTTTCATCTGCTTCTTCCAAAACGATTTGAATTTTATAAATGAAATCTGCGTTTGATTTAGCTCTGACTGTTGCTCTATAATTTGCACCTACTGAACCTGCCGATCTTATCAATTGTTTTGCAGTTTCAAAACCTGCAGCGTTTTTAGGAAAATCGCTGCAAAGTTTAATCACATCCACATGAAATTTTTTAGTCCTTTGCTGAAGTTCTTTCCTGTTCATAATTTTTAAGTAAAGTAGCTCAAAAATCAGACATCAAAAAATCCTACATCAGACATCAAACCCACTCCCTCGGATTCAAGCAAGCCTGTAACAATTTTTCTTCTTCACTTCCTTTTTCTGGTTGATAATTATATTGAAAACGTACTGTCGGGGGCAAGCTCATCAATATGCTTTCTGTTCGGCCATTTGTTTTTAATCCGAATAGCGTCCCACGATCATGGATAAGATTAAATTCAACATATCTTCCTCTTCTTATCTCCTGCCAATATTTTTGTGCAGCAGTAAACGAAGAATTTTTACGTTTTTCTACAATAGGAAGATAAGCCGGAAGAAACGCGTCGCCACACGCTTTGCTGAAGTTCATCCAAAAATTCACGTCCTTATCTTCAGATGGCTTTTGATAATCATAAAAGATTCCGCCAATTCCTCTGCGCTCGTTATTTCTGTGAGTATTCACAAAATAATCATCACAATTCTTTTTGAATGTTGGATAAAATGAAAGATCAAATTTGTCACAAACATTTTTATAAGTCTGATGAAAATGTTTTGCATCTTCTTGAAATAAATAATAGGGAGTAAGATCTGTTCCACCTCCAAACCAGCAGTCAATCACTTCATCTTTTTGGTTGTACAATTCAAACATGCGGTAATTGCAATGAACTGTAGGAACAAATGGATTTACAGGATGAAGGACTAAACTTAAACCACATGCAAACCATTTTGCACCTTCAACTTTCAATTGACTTTTCATCGTTTCTGAAACATCTCCAAAAACAATTGACGTATTCACTCCTCCTTTTTCAAAAACATTTCCATCAGCAATCACTCTTGTTTTTCCGCCGCCACCTTCGGCTCTTTGCCATTGATCTTCTACAAATTTTGCTTTGCCATCTGTTTCTTCTAAAGCAGCGCAGATGCGGTTTTGAAGTGATTCAATATATTGTATCCAATCTTCTTTAATGTTCATTTTTAATGGACTGGTTTAAATCAATTTGGTGAAACAGAAACGGATGTTTGTAGGAAGAATTTGTATTCTGATATTGCATCAAGGATATGATGTTGTATTCTGATTTTATCAGTTAACCGGCCTTTCATAAATCATTATCTTATCATTATCAATAATTGGCCTAATATATTTTGAAAGTCCATCGCTGGTTACCAGATCTACTTTCATATTTAGTAAATCTTCCAGCTCGGGTTGAAAACTAAAAAATTTCATTCCTAGTGGTTGATCGTAATCCAATTCTACCATAATGTCAATATCACTATCCTTATTCGCTTCGTTTCTTGCATAAGATCCAAACACATAAGCTTTTTTAACCGGCTTATTTGAAAAAAATTGCTGCAATACGAGCTTATTTTCTTTTGACAAATTCATGTTTCAAAGATAAACTTATTCCTTCAAACGACTATTCCATACCGTATCCCACGGGCTGGCTCTCATTTACCTCGGTAGGAATCCTAAAAACTCTCTTTTACCGCATCAACAAAAGCCAGCGCATGATCAACCGGGATATTTGGAGTGATTCCATGGCCAAGATTGGCAATGTAATTTTGAACACCAAATTCCTGGATCATTTTTTTCACTTCTTTTTTAATTTCAGCAGGTGCCAATAATAATTTCGCCGGATCAAAATTTCCTTGCAAAGTGATTTTATTTCCCGTCATTTCTCTTGCCATTCCTGGAGAAATGCACCAATCGATTCCCAAACCAGAAGCGCTGCTTTCACTGAGATCTTTCAACGCATACCAACTTCCTTTTGGAAATAAAATTACCGGCGCATCATCTTTCAAAGCATCTGCAATCTGAATCAAATAAGGTTGTGCAAAGCGTTTAAAATCTTCAGGACTTAAAGAACCTGCCCAACTATCAAAAACCTGCACCACATCAGCGCCAGCCTTTGTTTGTGCTTTTAAATAATAAATCGTTGTGTCGGTAATTTTTTGTAATAATTGATGGGCCAATTCAGGCTGAGTAAAACAAAATTCTTTTGCTCTTTCCCACGTTTTACTTCCTTTACCTTCTACCATGTAACACAAGATCGTCCATGGTGCTCCTGCAAAACCAATCAATGGAACTTCACCATTTAATTCCAGTTTGGTGAGAGCCAAAGCCTTCATTACATAATCCAGCTTTTCTTCCACCGCATCAGTAAACAAAGAATTAATGTCGTTTTGTGTTTTGATAACTTTTGGCAGCAGCGGGCCTTTGCCTTCTTCCATCAACACTTCAATGCCCATTGCTTGGGGAATTACCAGTATATCAGAAAAAATAATTGCTGCATCAACGCCAATTCTTCTGACGGGCTGCAAAGTTATTTCTGCCGCAAGTTCCGGTGTTTGAACGCGGGTAAAGAAATCGTATTTCTCCCGAAGCGCAATATATTCCGGCAAATATCTTCCTGCCTGCCGCATCATCCAAACCGGCGGCCGCTCTACCTTTTCCCGTCTTAAAGCTCTTAATAATAGATCATTTTTTAATTCACTCATTTAAACAGTTTTTATGGCACTGAAATATTTTATTACCTCACTAATTAATTTTGCGGTGTCAGGAATTTCTGAAACGACCATTGTATTATTTGAAAAATTTTTTACTTCTTCCGCAGTTGTTTTTCCAATTGTAAAAATGACTGTTTCTTCTTCCAAATTATTTGTCGAAAAAAAACTTTTTACAGCGCTTGGGCTAAAAAATAAAATTCCATCGTATTTTTTTGAAACAATCTGCGGCTTTTCAATTGTGTTGTAAACTATCAATTCTTCAACCTCAATTCCATTCTTGTTTAGTTCTGATGGCAACAAATCCCTTCTTTGATTTCCACAAAAGAAAACGATTTGCTTTACAAACTTATCCTCAATTATTTTCTGTGACAATTCTTCTGCATCCTTTGCTGCACCTGCAATAGATGAATGAATAAAAATATCCTCAACCGTTTTTTTTGTGGACGGTTCAATGCAAAATATTTTCCAATTAGTTTGTCCGCTGACGATTTTCCCGACAGCATTTACAGCATTTGAACTGGTGAAAATTGCAGTAATATTTTGTTGCGATAATTCAATAATTCGATTTTTTATTTCATCAGAAACCGATTCTTCTGCTTCGATAAAATTTAAAGAGTCAATACAAATATTATTATCATCTGCAAATTCGATGAACGAATGGCCGATTTTTTTTGTAGATAATATTTGAATTTTATTTTGCATTTCTGATGTCGTAAATTATTTTTTTTGCCTCTTTATTTTGCAATAATTCTTCTGCTGCATTCACTCCCACATCATTATAATTTTCAACCTCAGCTTCTTTGTAAATGTCAAACTTTTCCTTTCCATCTACACCGCAAACATTTCCTTTGAAAACAATTTTGTTATTTTCAAAAACTGCTAAAGCGCTGATCGGTGTGGAACATCCGCCTAATAAAGTTCTTAAAAAATCACGTTCGATCTTTGTACAAATTTGTGTGGCTTCATCATTTAATAAAGAAGCAGCAGACAAAGAAATATCATCATTTTCTCTACACGAAATCGTGATTGCACCCTGCGCCGGAGCAGGCAACATCCAATCGAGATCAATAGAATTTTCAGGACGAAGATGAATTCTTTCAAGTCCTGCAGCGGCGAAGATGGCGCCGTTCCAGTTGTTTTCGTCTATTTTTCTCAAACGTGTATTTACATTTCCACGAAGATTTTCGATCTGGTGATTCGGATAGCGATGAAGCCATTGCGCCTTGCGGCGGATGCTGCTGGTAGCAATGCGAAAAGTGGAATATCTATCATTTAATATAGATTCAATATCTTTTCTTTGGCCCTTAAAAACAAAAATGTCTTTATAGGAAGCACGTTTCAAAACCGCGGCGAGTCTGATGCCGGTAGCCGGTTGGGTTGGTACGTCTTTCATTGAATGAACGGCAATATCTATCCGGTTATTCAGCAAAGCAGCATCAAGCGTTTTGGTAAAAATTCCCTGTACACCCAGTTCGTACAAAGGCGTCTTTGTATCAATATCCCCCTCGCTTTTTATGAAAATCAATTCTGAACCGACACCAATTTCTTTTAGTAACTTTTGTACATATGAAGCTTGCCAAACAGCCAGTTCGCTTTCGCGGGTGCCTATCTTAAGGTGTCGTTTCATAATTCATTTGAAGATAGCTGTTTAAAGCATTTATGCAGAGACAACCTTTGTTATTTTTATGTTTTAATTGAATGGCAAGAGTTGCTATTGTTTTATGAATTTTATCGCCATTCATTTCATCAAAATATATTTCATTCAATTGGAAAAGTTGCGATTTCACCAGCACCAGTAATGGATTGTTGAACTGCTGCCTGTGCCACTGTTCCAAACTCGATAATGTATCATCAATTATTTCCAGAGCCTTCGGAATCTCTGACTGCCTTAATGAAATGGTTTTATCAAGAATTCGTGATACTTCATCAACATTTAAAAGAGTTGTTCCAGGTATTTTTACCACATCAGGGTCAACATTCTGAGGAACAGCCAGATCAAGTATCAATCTTGTTTTTCCGGTAAAAAAGAATGAAGGATGAATTGTGTAGGAGCCGGCTGCAGAACTTGCAATAATAATATCTGCGTCGTTGCAAGCCATATTTATATTTTCGTATGAAATATATTCGCCATGATACAATTCCGCCAATTGTAACGCTTTTTTGTTGGTTCTGTTTGCAAATGACACATGAGTGCCGGGTAAATAATCTTTTAGATTTTTGGCAATCTGATTTCCAAATTTTCCCGTCCCTACGAGTAATATTTTTTTACCGCCAAGCTCTTCAATTTTTTCTTTTATTATTTCAATAGCGGCATAAGAAACGGAAACTGTGCCAGAACTTAATTTGGTCTTCGTTTTAATTTCTTTGGACACCTGTAAGGCGTAATTTATAGCCCTTTCCATGAAACTATTCACACAGCCAAGTTCTTTTGCTGTCTTCGCAGCGTGTTTTATCTGAGACAGAATTTCGTAATCTCCTACTATCTGAGAATCAAGTCCGGAGGCAACCTTGAATAAGTGACCGATTGCTTCCAGCCCTCGGTGAACATAACCGTGATCCAGAAAATCTTTTTCGCTGCAACTTGTATTTAAACAAAATAACTGTATCAGCTCCTGCTGATCGCTAAGGCCATAAATTTCAGTACGATTGCAGGTAGAAAGAACCATGCATCCCGCAATCTTTTTTGCAATTGATTCTTTTAATAATAGCTCCGATTGTTCTGCAGACAACGAAAACTTTCCACGAATGTTCATATCACTCTTGCGATAATTAATTCCAACAATGCAAAAATCATTTAAAGAACTATTATATGTGGAGATAGGAAAAGACATGTGATTCGGGCAAAAATATTTTTTTAATGCTTGTTAAAAGTCATTGCAAAGTCATTACAGCATTTTATTATTCGTTTAAAACGAGTGCAAATTTAACGTCAATCGCTTTTGAAAAAAAATAATTATGTCATAAAAAAGGAATTTAGAGTGATGATTTAAATCATTACTCATATCTCTTTCTATCAGCAAGAACCTCATTCACCGCATTCAGAAGTGAAAGATTTCCTTCCGCATCTCCAAGTAATTGCCAAATCATCACACCTCCCGCCTCTTCTAATGCTAAACGGGTTTTCTTCTTTATGGTTGCCAGGTTGTTAAAATACATTGTCACATTACCAGGCAATTGCAGTGTATCGGAAAACAGCCGGTTTGGATAAAGGGAAACAATTTGCTTATAGCTCATACTCACAACCGGCGAATCTATTGCGCCAAAGCCATATCCATAAAAAGGAAGGCCAAGCACCAGTTTTTCTTTTGGAATCGATCGTGCATGGTGCCAGTAATCCAAATCCTGCTGTGCCATTAAATAGGGAGAGTGATCGCCCGGATTAGCAGGTTGCCATGGGCCGGTTTGATCGTAAGACATGATATTGATAAAATTAAATTGCCTCAATGCTTTATCCGGAAGCAAGTCTTTATAAGCAGTGGCAATTGCAGAGGTGATTAATTTTTTATCCTTTTTCAGCGCTGACGCTAATTCAATTACAAACGGTTGGTAATTGCTGTCGATATCACTGCCTTCGAGGTCCACATCTACGCCATCCAGATCATATCTTTTCACCATAGAAACCAGGTTTTCAATAAATAGCTTCCGGTGATCATCCTGCAATAAAATATGATAATAGGGATGAGGGCCGCCGCCTGCAATAGAAGCCAGCACTTTTACTTTTTTGTGATGTGCTTTTTTGATTAAGGTATCAATTGCAAGGTTTTGATTGAAATTCCCCGAAGAATCGGGATTGATAAAAGCAAGGTTAAGGTGAGTGATTTTGTTTAAAAAAAGATAAGAAGAATCGGCATGTACGGTATCTCTTAACGCTGCATTTAGAAAATAATATCCTACGATCTTGAAGCTTTCCATTTTATTTTTTTTCTGGGAAAACGATAATAAAGAAAGCGCCGATAAAAGGAAGGTAAGAAGTACTGATTTCAATTTCATGCTCTAAAAAATTAATCTCCCAAATCTATTGATAAAATCATTTTAAAAAATCTTCTGTTTCACCCTAAAAAAACAATTAAAAGATCCTTTTTCACGGCTTACATTTGCAGATAATCAAGCTCAGATTTTAATAATGGACCAATCCAAAAGTAAACGTGGAATTATATTGATGAACCTTGGGTCACCGGAATCAACGAAAGTTGCTGATGTGAGAAAATATCTCGATCAGTTCTTAATGGATGAGAGAGTGATTGACAAACCATGGCTGTTGAGAGCGTTACTGGTAAAGGGAATTATTGTGCCTTTCAGAGCGCCGAAATCTGCAGAAGCGTATAAACAAATTTGGATTAAAGAAGGTTCGCCTTTGATCGTTTATACCGAAAAATTAAAGGAAATTTTAGAGCAACAAATTATAGAACCCGTTGAGATAGCCATGCGCTATGGTAATCCTTCGCCGGAAGCTGCATTCGACAAATTATTAAAAAGAAATCCATCACTTGAAGAAGTGATTGTGTTGCCGCTTTATCCGCATTATGCCATGTCGAGCTATGAGACTGCAGTAGAATATGTGAAAGATTTTTACAGGAAAAATAAATATTCTTTTAAATTAGATTTTATTCCGCCTTTTTATAATGAAGTGCATTACCTGGATGCGCTTGCACAAAATATCAGGCCTTACTTGAATCAGCCTTACGACCAGGTTTTATTCAGTTATCATGGTATTCCGGAAAGGCATATTCGCAAGAGTGATATCACCGGTTGTCATTGTCTGGAAACAGAAAATTGTTGTGAAACTGATTCTCCTGCCCATGCGTTTTGTTATCGTCACCAGATAAGAACCACAACAAAGCTGGTTACCGAAAAACTCGAAATTCCCGCCAATAAATATAGCATTTCATTTCAGTCAAGATTGGGCAAAGGCTGGCTGACGCCATTTACCGATATCAGGCTACAGGAATTACCTGCAGAAGGAGTGAAAAATTTATTGATTGTCTGCCCTGCTTTCGTAAGCGACTGCCTGGAAACGCTGGAAGAAATAGCGATGCGGGGAAAAGAAATCTTTTTAAATGCCGGAGGAAAATCTTTTACGATGATCCCTTGTTTAAATACCAATCCTGCGTGGGTAAAAGCAATCGAGTCGTATGTTGCAGAATCTCCAATCGAAAGTTAGAATTAAGGAACAATTGATATATAATTCTTTATTCATCATTCTTCATTCATAATTAAAGCATGTACTTCTACGTCAAAGCTTTGCATATAATTTTCGTCGTTACCTGGTTTAGCGGGCTTTTTTATATCGTACGCCTTTTTGTATATACTGCTGAGGCGAATGAAAAACAGGAGCCGGAAAGGTCTGTTCTTTTCAAGCAGTTTATTATTATGCAAAAAAGATTGTGGTATGGGATCACCTGGCCTTCAGCAGTTCTTACTTTAATTTTCGGCACATGGATGGGAATATTATATGGAAGCCTGCCGACCTGGTTGTTGGTAAAGCTTTTCTTCGTTGCGGGACTATTTATTTATCACCTGACACTGCATATTATTTTTCGCCAGCAACAAAAAGGAATTTTTAAATACAACTCTCAACAACTGAGGATATGGAACGAAGTGGCCACTATTTTTCTTATTTCTATCGTAATGCTTGCAGTAGTAAAACAACTGTTAAGTGTTGCATGGAGCATAGGCGTGCTCATTGTCTTTTCCGTTGTTTTGTTTACCGCGATCAGGATTTATAAAAGATATAGAAAGGCGTAAGATTTTTGCAAATAAGAATTCCTCGTATTTCTTGCTTTACTGATTTCAGTTTCAGCGTCAGAACACTTTCAGCAGTCTGATCCTTGAAATTAACAAATCGGTTAGCCCGGAAAACACAACATGGTAACTATAAGAAATATCAGACAAGCATTGTAACCGGATTCTCCAAAAATTTCTTCAAAGTTTGTAAGAATGCTGCACCTACAGCGCCGTCTATACTTCGGTGGTCGCAACTCATGGTTACTTTCATCACGTTTGTTACTGCAAAGCCGTCGCCTTTTTTCACTACTTTTTCTGTAATCGCTCCTACAGCAAGAATTGCGCTGTCGGGCGGATTTATGATTGCCGTAAACTGATCGATATCCATCATACCAAGATTGGAAACGGTAAAAGTATTTCCGGTAAATTCTTCAGGCTGGATTTTTTTATTTCTTACTTTTTCATATAACTGATTGGTATCTGCAGCAATCTGCGAAAGAGATTTTTGATCAGCGAAACGAACCACCGGAACGATCAATCCATCAGGAACGGCCACTGCAGAGCCAATATGAATATGATTATTCCTTCTGATAAAATCGCCCATCCAGCTGCTGTTTACAGCCGGATGCTGACGTAGCGCCATAGCACATGCTTTTATTACCAGGTCATTAAAAGAAACTTTTACCGGGCTTACTTCGTTGATGGCTTTGCGGGAATTAATGGAATTATCCATATTAATTTCCATCGTCAGGTAAAAATGCGGCGCCTGGAATTTGCTTTCGCCCAATCTGCGTGCAATGGTTTTACGCATTTGGGAGTTTGGAATGTCTTCATGACTTTCCTGTCCAATTTGTGTAAATGGCTGAACCGGTTTTGCTTCAGCAGTTTTCTTACCTTCTTCTTTTGGAGCCGCAGCAGGTACAAAAGAATCAACATCTTTTTTCACAATCCTTCCGCCATCGCCAGAGCCTGGAACCTGTGAAATATCAATTCCTTTTTCGGCAGCCAGTCGCTTTGCAAGAGGCGATGCTTTTATTCTTCCGCCTTCATCAGTAGAAGATTGTCCTGCCTGGTTATTCTGAGTCTCCGGTTGCAGAACCGCTTGTGGCTCATCGTTTTTTCCGAGTGTTTTCTCTTCTGTCGGTGCCGGTTTATTTGCCGATTTTTTTTCTGCTTCTACAAATGCGCTTACATCTGTTCCCGGTTTACCTACAATGGCAATAATATCATTCACTTTTGCCGCTTTTCCGGCTTCTACACCTATGTACAAAAGGGTTCCTTCTTCATAACCTACCACATCCATTGTTGCTTTATCCGTTTCCACTTCTGCCAATGAATCATCTGCTTTTACTTTGTCCCCTACTTTTTTATTCCATTGAATAATCTTTCCTTCCGTCATCGTATCACTCATCAAAGGCATACGAATTACTTTGGCACCTTCAGGCAATTTTGCTTCTTCACCACCGCCTTTTTTAAACTCTATATCAGCCGGTTTATTATCGCTTTGTTTTTCCTGTCCTGAGGCAATTGCTGCTTCTTCGTTCTCATTTTTCCTGGGAAGTTCTTCCGCATTTTTTTGCGAAGCGCCGTCATTTTTATTTTCAGTTTTACCTTTTTTGCCTTCTTCATCCAAAAGCGGTTTGTAATCTTCTCCGGGTTTTCCGACAATGGCAAGAATGCCTTCTACCGGTACAGATTTCCCTTTGTCCACTCCGATATACAACAGCGTTCCTTCATTATAACTTTCCAGTTCCATTGTTGCTTTATCGGTTTCTACATCGGCGAGCAAATCACCGGGCTTTATTTTATCGCCTACTTTTTTGTGCCATTCCACTATCACACCTTCGGTCATAGTATCACTCATTCGGGGCATTCTGATCACTTCTGCCATAATATAATTGCTGTTTTTTATTAGAACTTGAAGCGGTGAAATTAATGCAAAATCAGGAAATGATTTATAAGGTATTTTTTGTAAGAAAAACTTTTATTTAAAAATCCTTTGAAAAACTTCCCGTAAATACAGTAAAAAGACAAATAAGGCAGATTTCCTTGCCGCTTTCTTTATACCTGATTGCTACCATACCCGTAACCGATAGCATCCCACTGCGTTACCTGTGCGTTAATTATTACAGAGATAACGTAGTGGAGGAGGAAGAGGTAAGAAGAAGATAACTTGCAACCATATTAAAGTCATTATCAGTACAGGGTAACTATTGAAAAATCTGTGTTAGCTAAGCGTAGTTTTATGCAGCAAACAGATAAATAGAGCAGATTCTCATTTCAGGAAAATTGCTACACGGTAAATCTGCAATATTCGGTAAAATCATTTTCTATAGTTGCTGTAAACTTTTACTTAATTTTATCAGCAAATAATTCCGGAGCAGACTTATACAATATAATTCATACGATCTCCGTTTTAATTTGCTGGAAATACACAGAATCATTCAAATAACTGGTTATCCCCACATGAGAACTTCCCGATATGTAAAACTAATTTTGTTTTTGCTGTTACCCTTCGCGGGTATTTCACAATTCAGAAAATATTCAAATGAGTTTTTAAATATTGGCGCAGGAGCACGTGGATTAGGAATGGGCGCGTCCGAAGCGGCTTCTGTAACCGATGGCACTGCAGGATACTGGAACCCGGCTGCTCTCGTGGGTGTTCAGGATTTTCCTGAAATTAACCTGATGCATGCAAGCTATTTTGACAATATTGGCAAATACGATTACGCAAGCGTGGCTATTCCTGTAAATGATAATAAAAGGGTTTTGGGTTTATCTGTTTTGCGATTTGCCGTTGATGATATTCCGAATACTCTTTTCCTCGTTCAGCCGGATGGAAGCATTAATTATGGAAACGTGACTTCATTTTCCTCAGCTGATTATGCGTTTCTTTTTTCTTTTGCCCAAAAGATAA
>JAICYZ010000078.1 GCA_025933935.1 Chitinophagaceae bacterium | reverse complement strand
GTATCAAGTTTTTTTGCAGATATTTTTAAAAACAATGCATTGAATAACGGTGTGCTTCCGGTTCAGGTGAGCGATGAATTTTTACAAAAAATATTTGCGCTTGAAAATGGATCTACCCTTTCTGTTGATTTGGAAAATCAAACGATCACGATAGATGCAACCGGAGAACAACAGAAATTTGAAATAAACAATTACAAAAAAACCTGTTTGATGAACGGATATGATGACATCGATTATCTATTAAGCATCAGGCAGGACATAATCAATTTTGAAAAGACACTTGCTTAAAAAATAAATCATGCAAACGCCGTCAATCATAGTAAAAGATCTTGTTGTGAAAACACAGGAGCAGACTGTGCTTGATGGAATTTCTTTTGAATTACAACATGATCAACATTTAGCCATTCTTGGAAATGCAGAAAGCGGCAAAACAACTTTAGCAAAAGCGATAGCAGGAAAAATGCATTTTTCGGGAAATATTTTTCTTGATTTTGAGAATGTAACGGAGAAGCATACACGAATTGAATTCGTAGAACAACGTTATTCTTTTAAAAACTTATCGGGCACCTCAGAGTTTTATTATCAGCAACGATTTAATAGTTTTGATTCAGCAAATGCACCTACCATTTTTCAGGAATTGATAAAAACAATTACTAACAGCAAACAAATAAATAACGTCAATTCTGTTTTAGAACATCTAGGGATTTTTCATTTAAAAAATTCGCCGCTTATTCAATTATCAAGTGGCGAACATAAAAGATTTCAATTAGCAAAAGCCTTGTTAAATCCGTCACAGTTGCTGCTTTTAGACAATCCTTATACCGGACTTGATATTTCTGCAAGGAAAAATCTTAATAAAATGCTGGAAGGCATTTCTCAAAATGGCACACAGATTATTTTAATACCGGGCACTTTTCCAATTCCGGATTTTATTACACACATCGCATTTCTAAAAAATAAAAAGCTCTGCCTTTTTCAAGAAAAAGAAAATTTTCAAGCAGAAAATTTTATTCAATCTGAAGAAACAAAAATATTTTATAACACAGAATTATTGCCTGACTCAAATGAAGATTTTCAATTTGACACAATAGTTGAAATGAAAAGCATTCACTTGAATTATGGGGAAAATGTTATTCTAACAAATCTGAATTGGAAGATAGAATCTGGAGAAAAATGGTTATTAAAAGGACGTAATGGGGCAGGCAAATCTTCATTATTAAGCCTGATAACCGCCGATCATCCCCAGGCATATTCAAATGAGATTTACTTGTTTGGAAAAAGAAGGGGAACCGGCGAAAGCATCTGGGATATAAAACAAAAGACCGGATATATTTCTCCTGAATTACATGCTTATTTTGACAAAAATATCACATGTTTCAATGCGATCGCATCAGGCTACTTTGACACAATTGGGTTGTTTAAAAAATTAAGTACAACACAACACAACAACATACTACAGTGGTTGGATTTTTTACAACTTTCTCATGTGTCAAAAAAGTCTTTACATTCAATTTCTTTCGGTCTCCAACGAATGATCTTGCTTGCAAGGGCGCTTGTGAAAAATCCGCCATTGTTAGTTTTAGATGAGCCATGCCAGGGACTTGATGAGGAACAAAGCCGGCAATTTGTTTGTCTCATCGATCATGTTTGTACAAACTCAAACAAGACTTTGATTTATGTAAGTCATGAAGGAAGTAACATACCCGCATGCATTCAAAAAGTATTACAATTAGAAAAGGGACTTCATAAAATTTATTCGCTCAACCAACAAAAAGGACTTGCAGTAGCTTAACGAAAATTAATTATTAAAAACAGAAAAATAAATCCGCAGTGCGAAGAAAAAAATGAACAAGAACATAACCGTTATTCCAGGAGATGGCATTGGCCCGGAAGTAACTCGTGAAACTTTAAAAGTATTAAATGCAGTTGGTGCGAAATTTCATCATCAATTTAATTTCACTCACTGCCTCATGGGTGGAATTGCGATTGAAAAAACCGGTGATCCACTACCACAGGAAACAATAGATAGTTGCCATAAAAGTGATGCGGTATTATTAGGCGCTATTGGTCTTCCTAAATACGATAACAATCCTTCATTGAAAGTTAGGCCGGAACAAGGCTTGCTGAAATTGCGAAAAGAATTGCAATTGTTTGCCAACATTCGTCCTGTATCTACCTATAAATCTTTGCATCATCTTTCTCCATTGAAAGAAAAACAATTAACGGGTGTCGATTTTATCATTTACCGCGAACTGACTGGTGGTATTTATTTTGGAAAAAAGGAATTAAATGAGGCCGGAACCGAAGCGTCGGATTTATGTATCTATAATACAGATGAAATAAGCAGGATCGCTCTTCTCGCTTTTGCGGCAGCACAAAAAAGAAAGAAGAAATTGACTCTGGTTGATAAAGCAAACGTATTGGAAACATCGCGGCTTTGGAGGAAAAATGTGCAGGAAATTTCCAAAAATTTCGCGGATGTAAAAGTCGATTACATGTATGTAGATAATGCATCAATGCAAATCATTGTGAATCCAAAGCAATTCGATGTAATGCTTACTGAAAATATGTTTGGCGATATTTTGAGCGATGAGGCAAGTGTCATCAGCGGCTCTTTGGGATTACTTCCTTCGTCTTCAATTGGAGAAGTAAATGCATTGTTTGAACCCATTCACGGCTCTTATCCGCAGGCTGCAGGAAAAGACATCGCAAATCCGATTGGTTCTGTTTTATCAGGAGCTTTGATGATGGAATATTTTGGCCTAAACGAAGAAGCAAAGGCCATCCGTGATGCGGTAGATTGGACATTGAGTAATGGTTTTGTAACAAAAGATATTGACCCTGTTAATTCTTATTTCACCTCCACAATTGGGGAACTGGTAAGTAATTACATCAGCAACGATATTCCTCAACATTCGAATATCAGGAACATGGCTTTAGGACAGGCTACAATTATTTAAATGAAGGTTGCCAATCTTTGAAAGGTTGGCAACCTTAAAAAAAGTTCTTTGTTATTTTAAAAGGGTATGGTAAGTTTGCCAAATAACTTTCACCAATGTTGAACGGCAAAATACTTAACGGCATTCAAATTATTTCAGTAATTATTATTGCTGTCATTGTCATTATTGTACCCTTAAACGGAGGTGGAATGATTATTTAAAAAAAATAAATTTTTAAAAATAGCCCGCCTCCAAAAGAAGCGGGTTTTTTTATTTAAACCCTTTTCAAAATAGATTTTTATGTATTACAATGACAACACTTTTATTTTCCTGAACGGGGAAATCGTAAAAGCTTCGGAAGCAAAAACAGATTTGTATGGACAAACGCTACATTATGGCTACGGCGTGTTTGAAGGCATTCGCTCTTATAAAACTTCTGAAGGAAAAACAAAAATTTTTAAGGAAGTTGCTCATTTTGACAGACTAAAAAATTCAGCGGATGCACTCAATCTTCCATACAACTGGGACAACGACGATTTAATAAAAGCCACGTATGAAATTTTGAAATTGAATGATTTACAAGATGCCTATATCAGGCCTTTGGTATATGCACCTGCCAATATGAGTTTTGTGCGAAATAGTGAATCTTTTATTGCAATTGAGGCATGGGAAATGAAACCTTTTCTCGGTGATGAATTATTGAGTGTGATGACGTCTTCTTTTGAAAGGCCAAATCCAAAGGGTTTTAAGATAGAAGCAAAAGCAACAGGACATTACGTAAATTCTATTCTTGCATCGCAGGAAGCAAAAGCAAAAGGCTACGATGAAGCGCTTTTAAAAGATATGAAAGGTTTTGTAGCGGAAGCGCCGGGGGCCAATTTCTTTGTTGAGAAAAATAACGTTTTGTACACGCCGCAAGCCGGAAATATTTTACCAGGAATCACAAGAGCGACTATTCTTGAAATATGCAACCGGCTTGGCATTCACACCGTTGAAAAGAATATCACTCTTGCGGAAGTGCATGGTGCCGATAGCGCCTTCTTCTGTGGAACCGCAGCAGAAGTCATTGGGATTGCTTCGCTTGATAAAATCCTGTTTAGAAAAGAATGGAAAGATTCTCTTGGCCGTGTGATACAGAAAGAATATAAAAACCTGGTTACCGAAAAGCAGAAACAGCAAAAATTAGAAACAGTAAGTTAAGTAAGAATTTAAAGATCAAGAATTACAGCAAACAAATAAATAATTAAGATTTCAATTTTACAAATGAGCGATAATTTAAAAAATATTGTATTAAATAAATACAGTCGGGAGCTTACTCAAGACGAAACACAGCCCGGTGCCCAAGCCATGTTTTACGGCATTGGTTTGACAGATGAAGATTTAAAAAAGGCGCAGGTAGGAATTGTGAGCATGGGTTATGACGGCAATACTTGCAACATGCATTTGAACGGCCTTGCACAAATGGTAAAACAAAGTGTATGGAAAAATAATCTCGTTGGTTTGATCTTTAACACAATTGGTGTAAGCGATGGAATGGCTAATGGAAAAGATGGCATGCGCTATTCGCTGGTGAGTCGCGATGTGATTGCTGATTCAATCGAAACAGTTTGTGGAGCTCAATATTATGATGCATTGATTGCTATTCCTGGCTGTGATAAAAATATGCCCGGTTCAGTGATCGCAATGGGGCGGCTGAACAGACCTGCTATAATGATATACGGTGGAACCATTGCCGCTGGTCATTATAAAGGCGAAGACCTGAATATTATTTCTGCTTTTGAAGCGCTGGGACATAAAATAGCTGGTGATATTACACCGGAAGATTTTAGAAACGTAGTGCGTCATTCCTGCCCGGGACCTGGAGCTTGTGGTGGCATGTATACGGCAAATACGATGGCTTCTGCAATTGAGGCATTGGGAATGAGTTTGCCATTTTCTTCTTCCAATCCTGCTATGAGCGAGGATAAAAAAAAGGAATGCGAAAATGCCGGTGCAGCGATTTTAAACCTGCTACAGCTGGATTTAAAACCACGCGAGATCATGACGAAGAAAGCCTTTGAAAATGCCATAACGGTTGTCATGGTGTTAGGTGGATCAACCAATGCCGTTTTACATTTAATTGCGATGGCGAAGAGTGTGGATATTGATCTGACACAGGATGATTTTCAAAGGATCAGTGATAAAATTCCGTTGCTTGCAGATTTTAAGCCAAGCGGAAAATACCTGATGCAGGATTTGCATCAATACGGCGGTATTCCTGCCGTAATGAAATATTTATTGAAACATGAGTTATTACACGGTGACTGTATGACAGTAACCGGCAAAACCATTGCAGAAAATTTAGAAAACGCTCCTGATCTTGATTTTTCACAGCAGGACATTATTCATTCATTGGAAAATCCTATTAAGAAAACCGGTCACTTACAAATCTTATATGGCAATCTTGCAGAAGGTGGCAGTGTGGCAAAGATCACAGGAAAAGAAGGATTGAAATTCAGTGGCCCGGCCCGGGTTTTTCATGGAGAGCAACATCTGATCGAGGGAATTAACTCAGGCAAAATAAAACATGGAGATGTTGTAGTGATAAATTATGTAGGGCCGAAAGGAGCTCCGGGAATGCCGGAAATGCTGAAACCTACCTCAGCCTTAATCGGCGCCGGCCTTGGTAAAAGTGTTGCACTCATTACAGATGGAAGATTTAGTGGTGGCACTCATGGTTTTGTCGTCGGACATATTACGCCTGAAGCTTTTAACGGGGGCTTAATTGGACTCGTTGAAGATGATGATGAAATCGAAATTGATATTACCGTCAACAAAATCAATTTGAAAGTAAGCGGTGAAGTGATTGCTGAAAGAAAGAAAAAATGGAAACAGCCGGATATTAAGGCCAACAAAGGTGTGTTGCTGAAGTATGCATATTGCGTAAGCAGCGCGGCTGAAGGATGTGTGACAGATGAGTTGGAATCCGTAAAAAAAGAACAGCAAGAAAAAGAAATGGAAGAAAACAGAATTGCAGAAGGCGTTTGAAATTAAGCGAACAAATAATCATCTAAGTGAACAAATGATCACCGCTGTGATGTGCCAGAAATTTTAAAATTTCGCAGAAATAAAACAAATAATTTATCCAATGTTTCACCATTGAAACCAATAAAAAAATTACGATTATGAATACCATCGAATTAGAAGAAGAAAAAAAATTAACAACAAAAAACTCGACTAACGTTTCCGGTTCGGTTGCCGTTTTTGAAATCCTTCTTGCCGAAAATGTAAAAACAGTTTTCGGTTATCCGGGCGGAGCGATCATGCCTATTTATGATGCATTATATGATTATCCTGACAGAATCGAGCACATACTTACGCGCCATGAACAAGGTGCTATTCATGCCGCCCAGGGATTTGCAAGAACTTCCGGAGAGGTTGGTGTTGTGTTTGCAACGAGTGGTCCCGGAGCAACAAATTTAGTTACCGGTTTGGCTGATGCAATGATCGACAGCACACCGCTCGTTTGTATTACCGGACAAGTTTTCGCTCACCTTCTTGGCACGGATGCTTTCCAGGAAACCGATGTGGTAAATATTACAACACCGGTTACAAAATGGAATTACCAGATAACAGATGCAACAGAAATTCCTTCTGTTTTAGCAAAGGCGTTTTATATCGCTAAAAGCGGAAGGCCCGGACCTGTTTTGATCGACATTACAAAAAATGCACAAATTCAAAAATTCGATTTTGAAGGTTACAAAAGCATCAATCATGTACGCAGTTATCGTCCAAAACCGATTGTAAGAAAAGAATATATTGAGGAAGCTGCAAAATTGATCAATGAAGCAAAAAAACCTTTTGTGATTTTCGGACAGGGAGTAATTCTTGGAGAAGCAGAAAAAGAATTTAAAGCATTTATTGAAAAAGGTGGTATCCCTGCTGCCTGGACCATCCTTGGCTTGAGCGCCTTACCGACGGATCATCCATTGAATGTTGGAATGCTTGGAATGCACGGAAATTATGGACCAAATGTTTTGACAAATGATTGCGATGTATTGATCGCTGTTGGAATGCGTTTCGATGATCGGGTTACCGGAAGACTCGATAGATACGCAAAACAGGCCAAAATAATTCATATGGATATTGATCCTTCAGAAATTGATAAAAATGTAAAAGTAACCGTTCCCGTTTGGGGCGATTGTAAAGAAACATTGCCGATTCTCACCCAATTGATCGAAAAGAAAACACATAAAGAATGGCTGCAAAAGTTTGAGGAATATAAAGAAAAAGAAAAGGAAAAATGCTTTGATAAAGATCTTCATCCAACAACAGATGCACTTTCTATGGGTGAAGTGATGAATCTTTTAAATGAACTGACTGATGGAAATGCGGTAATTGTTTCTGATGTAGGCCAGCACCAGATGGTGGCCTGTCGGTATGCAAAATTTAACCAAACAAGGAGCAATGTTACTTCTGGGGGATTGGGTACAATGGGCTTCGGCTTACCGGCTGCAATCGGCGCAAAATTAGGGGCGCCGGAAAGAACCGTTGTTTGCGTTGCTGGTGATGGTGGTTTTCAAATGACCTTGCAGGAATTAGGAACGATCATGCAAAATAATATTAACTTAAAAATGATCATTCTTAACAACCAGTTTCTTGGTATGGTGCGTCAATGGCAGGAGTTGTTTAATGAAAGAAGATATTCATTTACTGATATCGAAAGTCCTGATTTTGTTGCTTTGGCACAAGCGTATCACATTGAAGGACCAAATGTTTCTGAAAGAAATAAATTAAAAAATGCATTGAAAGAAATGCTGGATCATGACGGTGCATATCTGCTTGAAGTGATGGTGGGCAAGGAACACAACGTTTTCCCGATGGTGCCACAAGGATGCAGCGTTGCCGAAATCCGTTTGTCTTAAAGTGATCACTAAATCATTTTTGAATAGAACAAATAAATGAATGTTGAAATGAAATGGGATTCAATTTTATACGACACCAAACACAACTTTGTTTCAAAGTATGGTGAAGATGTTGTGCAATTATTGAATCCGCAAAAAGGAGAAATCATTCTTGACGCAGGCTGCGGAACCGGCGATCTTACCGCGATAATTGCAGCGTCCGGAGCGATTGCGGAAGGCCTTGATTTGTCAAAAGAAATGATTGATCAGGCAAAAGAAAAATTTCCTGGAATTTCTTTCACCGTTGCAAGTCTTACCGAATATGAAAAGCCGGAGTTTTATGACGCAATTTTTTCAAATGCCACACTTCATTGGATTTTAGATAAAGAAAAAGCAATTGAGAAAATGTTTGAAAATCTAAAATACGGAGGTCGGCTTGTTTTGGAAATGGGAGGAAAAGGTAATGTCCGTGAAATCACCAGTGCAATAGCAAAAACATTAAAAAAACATGGCCTCGGGGATAGAATTTTAAACCGGCAATGGTACTTTCCTTCAATTGGAGAATATGCAGGTTTGTTGGAAGCCCACGGATTCACTGTAGAATATGCCGTTCATTTCGATCGTGAAACAGAATTAAAAAGCAGTGACGGCATTAAAGATTGGATAAAAATGTTTGGAAAAGATTTTTTTGAAGGTTTGAATAAAACAACCGTTGACTCTATGTTGACTGAAATACAATCTTCCCTTTTTCCAACAAGATTTTATAACAATAAATGGCATGCTGATTATAAAAGATTACGAATGGTAGCAAGGAAATCTTAAAAATCAGAAAGGCTTTGAAAATATCTTCTACTGAAAAAAAATTAAAACATGAACAGTAAACCAACAAATATGTCAAATTCTTCTATCGCTGCAAGTGGAAAACAGGAATATACGATCACCGTTTATTCAGAAGACCAGATCGGAATTCTGAATCGCATATCCATTATTTTTTCAAGACGAAAAATCAACATACAAACATTGAATACCTCTCCTTCTGAAGTGCCTGGAATTCATCGTTTTAATATTGTAATTGATGAAACTGAAGAGGTTATTAAAAAACTCGTGCGGCAAATTGAAAAACAGGTGGACGTTTTAAAAGCATATTATAACACCAATGACGAAATCATCTGGCAGGAAATGGCTTTATATAAAGTGCCTACAGATATTATTGCAGAAAAAGCAAAAGTGGAAAGACTGCTTCACCAGTTTGGCGCAAGAGTGGTTGCAATCCGAAAAGATTATACGGTATTCGAGACAACAGGACATCGCGAAGAAACAGACAGGCTGATCTCTGCACTTGAACCATATGGATTAATAGAATTTGTAAGAAGTGCGCGGGTAGCAATTATTAAAGAAAGTGAAGGTTTTCATTTTAAGGTAAAAGAGTTTGAGAAACAGCAACCAGGAGAAGAAGTTATTGAAAATGAATATTTGGATAAACAAAGTGAAGTATTTACAATGTAAATGATTGTTCATGGAAGTTCAAAAAGTAATCCCGGTTTTAAGAATCTTCGATTATGAAAAAGCGGTCAGATTTTATATCGACTGGCTGGGATTTAAAATAGATTGGCAACACACATTTGAAGAGAATTCGCCAATATACATGCAGGTTTCAAGAGAAGGGATTGCGTTGCACCTGACTGAACATCATGGCGATAGCACGCCAGGTTCAGGAGTCTACATCGAATGTACCGGCTTAAAAGAATATCATAAATCATTGATCGAAAAAAAATATAGAAACAATAGACCCGGTTGTGAAAAATCATTTTATGGAACGTGGTGCATGGAAGTGATTGATCCTTTTGGAAACAGGCTCACCTGGAACGAAAAAATTTCAAATTAAAAAAAGAACGATCATAGAAAAATAAAAACAAACATTAAAATTTAAATCTTAAAACAAAAACATGGCGACATTAAATTTTGCAGGAACAGAAGAAAACGTAGTTACCAGGGAAGAATTTCCTTTATCAAAAGCACAGGAAATATTGAAAGACGAAGTAGTAGCCGTAATTGGTTATGGCGTTCAGGGACCCGGACAAGCTTTGAATCAAAGAGACAACGGCATCAATGTAATCGTTGGACAAAGAAAAAATTCGAAGAGCTGGGACAAAGCTGTTCAGGATGGATTTGTAGAAGGAAAAACTTTATTTGAAATAGAAGAAGCTCTGGAAAAAGGAACGATCATTTGTTACCTTTTAAGTGATGCTGCACAAATTGCCATGTGGCCTACTGTAAAAAAACATTTAACTGCCGGTAAAGCTTTATATTTTTCTCACGGTTTTGGAATTACTTATAATGACCAGACAGGAATTGTTCCACCAAAAGATGTTGATGTATTTTTAGTTGCACCAAAAGGATCCGGTACTTCATTACGCAGAATGTTTCTGCAGGGACGCGGATTAAACAGCAGTTATGCAATCTACCAGGATGCAACAGGCAAAGCGTTTGACAGAGTTATTTCTCTGGGAATTGCAATTGGTTCAGGATATTTATTTGAAACAACTTTTAAGAAAGAAGTTTTCAGTGATTTAACCGGAGAGCGTGGAACTTTAATGGGAGCGATCCAGGGAATTTTTGCTGCTCAATTTGAAGTGCTTCGCAAAAACGGCCACTCTCCTTCTGAAGCTTTCAATGAAACTGTTGAAGAATTAACACAATCATTAATGCCATTAGTAGCAGAAAATGGAATGGATTGGATGTATGCGAATTGCTCTACTACAGCACAACGCGGCGCATTGGATTGGTGGAAAAAATTCCGTGATGCCACATTGCCGGTGTTTGATGATTTGTACAAAAACGTAGCAGCTGGAAAAGAAGCAGCTCTTTCTATCAATTCAAATTCACAAGCCGATTATCGCGAAAAATTAAATGAAGAATTAAGAGAATTACGGGAAAGTGAAATGTGGCGTGCAGGAAAAACAGTTAGAAGTTTAAGACCTGAAAACCAGGAACCGGCATAATAAAATCATTAAAGGTTGCCAACTTTTCAAAAGCTGGCAACCTTTAAAATATAATAAAATGAATATCACCATGAACACAAATGGAAAATCTGAAAATTATTTTCCAATCTTTGACGGGCTTGGCGTTGCCGATGCAGAAGAACGGTTGAGAAAAATCGTAAACCGCACTCCTCTTACATTAAACAGAAATTTATCCGCGAAATATCATTGCAATATTTTCCTTAAAAGAGAGGATTTACAAGTCGTTCGCTCTTATAAACTTCGTGGCGCTTATAACATGCTCAGCACTTTGCCTCCGGAAAAATTAAGACAAGGTGTGGTATGCGCCAGCGCTGGAAATCATGCGCAGGGATTTGCTTATTCGTGTAAAAAGTTAGGTTGTCATGGCGTTGTTTTTATGCCCGTCATCACTCCGAAACAAAAAGTGAAACAAACAAAAATGTTTGGTGAAAATTTTGTTGAAGTACAGTTGGTCGGGGATTCATTTGATGATTGCCTGGAAGCTGCCTTGAAATTTACCAAGGAAAATAATATGACTTTTATTCCGCCTTATGACAATTATAAAATTATAGAGGGCCAGGCAACTGTTGGATTAGAGATATTAGAAGATCTTACACATGTAGATTATTTATTCTTACCAGTTGGCGGTGGCGGTCTTGCTTCAGGCGTTGGTTCATATTTTAAAACATTTTCTCCTTCAACAAAAATTATTGGTGTAGAACCTGAAGGAGCTCCATCAATGTCAGAAGCATTTAAAGAAGGGCATCCTGTAACCCTGCATGACATCGAACATTTTGTTGATGGCGCTTCCGTAAGCCGGGCTGGCGATATCACTTATTCTGTCTGTAAAGATGTTTTGAATGAAATGCATTTAGTTGCTGAAGGAAAAGTTTGTACAACTATTTTACAACTTTATAATGAAGACGCAATTGTGGTAGAACCTGCCGGAGCCTTGTCAATATCGGCTTTAGACGATTATGCGAAAGAAATTAAAGGCAAAAATGTGGTTTGTATAATCAGCGGTGGAAACAATGATATAGACAGAATGCAGGAAATTAAAGAAAGGTCATTGCAATATGAAGGACTGAAACATTATTTTCTGATTCGCTTTGCCCAAAGGCCGGGAGCTTTAAAAGAGTTTGTAAATGAAGTCCTTGGTCCAAATGACGATATTACCCGTTTTGAATACATACAAAAGAATAATAAAGAAGCAGGGCCGGCTTTAGTCGGCATTGAATTGGGAGATAAAAAGGATTATGACCACTTGAAAAGAAACCTGGATTTTTATAAAATCAATTATACCGAATTAAAAAAGGATGATAATGCTTTTGGGTATTTGGTGTAATAATGCCGGATAATCACAATCTTTATTTTCGTGTACATCCAGCCGTTATAAGTCAATCAAAAATTCAAATTGCCTTTATTTCTTTGTTTGTTGAATCTGAAAATTAATAAATCAACTTTATACGTTTTATTTCTCCATCCTGGCTTTTTATTATGAGATAATAAATCCCGTGTGGAAGTTTTCTTTTGAAATCCACCATTTGCGATTCATTTCCGCCTGAATGATATATTTCCTTTGAAATCACAGGCTGTCCGGCTGAATTGATTAATTCAAGAAGATATTTTCCGGAAGGCTGATTTATCAATTGAATATTTAAATTCTGGCCAGCAAAAGGATTTGGGAAAATATTAATGCCAACATCAAATGGTTGCATTTCAATATTTACAATGTCGCTGTACTCACTCTTTCCGTTAGTTTTATCAATTCTGATTCGATAATAATTATTCCCATTTTCCGGTTGCTTATGAACGATGTTATATAGATTCATCGAACTTTTTGAAGCGGAAATAACTTCTACGAGTTGAAAATTAATGCCATCAGTTGAATGTTCTACTCTGTATTCTATTATTTCGTCTTCATCTGAAATATTCCATTCTAAAAAAACGGAAGCATTTTTTTCAGAAGCATTTAAGGAAATCTTAAGAGGAGTAATTACTGATCTGAAAACAATTAAAAATCTGTCGGGCATGGCAGAACCACGATCAGCTGTGATTAAAAAATCAACAGAAGAAGTATCTTTCAAACTGATCAGCTTTTCGGTATTTAAAAATCGATCAACTAAAAATGCTTCTAATCCATCGCGAATTTTTTCCGGCATAAAAAACAACTTATACGCCTGTTTTGACAAATTCTCCATATTATAAAAAATGCTATCGAGGACTTTTATCTCTTCGCGTGCTTCGACGGTCAGAAGTTTTCCGTTCCTTCTAATTCCAAAACTTTCGTTGCTGTTGCTTAATTTCCGTGCATCGTCTCCATCAATTTTATTAGAAAATTTTTTGTCAAAAGCGACAGCATTGGCATCAACAACATTATCTTTCAAAACTAATTTTGTAGTCAGAATTTGTGTTTCACTTATTTGTGAAGTAGCGCCCCTGTTTACCAAATGATGCGCGTCTGTAATTTTGCAACTTTCTGAAAAACCAACACTACCTTCTTTGTCAGTGAAATTATTAACAAAAAAAGCCTGACCGGATTGAATATTTCTATAATCAGAAGTGGTGTTATAAATTGAGCTACCTCCCGGAATCGCTTTATATCCTATTGCGGCAGAAATCGTTTGATATCCTCCTAATCCCACCGCCCCATAATATTCCGGATCCCAAACACGGAAAGAATTTTCAATTTCCGCAGAACGATTGATCTTCGAAAAATCTATGGCCGATGCATAAGGATTTCCTACAGATTGAAAACTACCCGCCGACACAATATTTAATGGTGGCGGTGATTGAGGAGTGTACAACCGGCCTATCGTTCGCAGTACTGTTGGAGTCGCCGGAGAATTCAACGTGTTTGCTCTTCTGTCGCCGCGAACAAAAGCCATATAACCTTTTTCATTTTCAAGATTGATGTTGGTGGCGGATATCCCAATCCAGCTATTAGTTTTTGCATCAAAATACTTCATGGAAGGAGTGAAAGATACGTCATCAAAGCCTTTGGTGTTACCGGCGGGATCCGTTATCCAGGTGCCATAACCGGCAATATTTTTATTGCCTTTTTCCTGCCACGTATTAAAAACCGTTTCGCCAAAGGCAGGAGTGGAAATCAGTTGCCAGGATTTACCGTGACCGCCCGTTACATTGGTATTAATATATCTTTCTACAATAAAACGTCCCGTTCCATAAGTGATAACTGCGCTAACGGGTACTGGTGATAGAGAAGCGGTTTGATTTTTATTGCTCAAGAAAATAATACCGGAATTTAAATTCAGTTTTGAATTATCAGCAAGTGAAAGTTCCTTATACACTGATAAGCTATCATTGATATTTAATCCTTCGACATTTTCATTTTTGAGAGCATTAAAAACCATTTGAGGCGAATTAGAAGTGTATGTTTGTCCTGTATTTCCATTAAAAACAACGGTACCATTATTATGCATAAAAGTACATGTTCCACTTTTTGTGAGATTGCCTTGAATAGTCAGATTGTCAATTGGTGCAGTTTTATTTCCGGTACCGGAAAGAACCAGGTTTTGATAAATAAGATTATTTGCATTGGTGATTGGCTGATCTCCACTTGATAATGGCGGGTTTGCTCTAGAGTATTCGATCGTACTGTTTGGCTGAAGAATGATGTTTTCAATATCAGCGTTTATAGATGAATTAAATTTAGGGGCAGTAGTGAATGCGAATCCATGAAACCCTTTGGTATTGCCGGTTTTAAAAGTGCCGCCGCTTTCTACTGTTACACTCTGCACTCCAACAGGTCCGGCAATTGTATTATCATTGATTGTAAATACCCCACCGCTTTTAACGGTAAATGTTCCTCCATTTCGAAGAATAATATTGCCATCTGAGTTGTTCACGTTAGTTCCCGTTACTTCAATATTTTGATAGGTTTGATTGCGGATGGTTTGTGGAGTTGCACCAGATCC